>CACHOW010000001.1 GCA_902581695.1 uncultured Pelagibacteraceae bacterium
CAAAATTTTGGATTATAAAAAAAATGTAATTAATTATATTAACAATGCTAAATTAATTATATCAAGTTCATTATGGGAAGATCCAGGTTTTATAATGGTTGAGGCTGCATCAGTAGGTACTCCAATTTTAACTTCAAATTGTCCAAGTGGTCCTAAAGAATTTATAGGTAATAACGAAAACGGTTTCATATTTGACACGAATAATGAGAAGAGTTTTAAAATGGCATTAGATAATTTTTTAAAAATTTCAGAAAAAGATTTAAACCATAAACTAATTTGTGCAAAAAAAAAATCAAAGCGTTATACTGAAATATATAATGCAAAAAAATTTGCAAATTTACTTAAAATCTAAACCTACTTGAAATATTTTTTCATTTTGCTTGAATTTACAATATTGAAACGTCTAATTTTAGTAATATAAAAAAAATGATTTATTTTATTTAAAATTTGAAATTTTTTTAAAAAATTTTTTATAATTTCTATTTTTGGGTTCTTTAACATTTTTTTTTTATAACCATATCTTAAATCCTCATGGTTATTTTTTTTTTTATTATTAGTGATAATTTTGTTAAACGCACATTGTTTTCTATCAACCTTGAAAACCACAATACTTTCAAAAAATTCAATTGAATGAACATAATTATTTAAGGAAAATTTAAATTTTCCAATACCTGGAAATTTAAAGTTAATATCATCTATTGTTTTTTTACAAAAATTTATAAAAGAATATTTGCTTGGATTGCCAAAATTAAAAAAATAGCTACACATGACATCTTCTGTAACCAAAATTCCTCCATCTTTAATAAATGGTATACATGATATAGCAGTATTAATTTGTTGAGTGTTAGTGTGGCCTCCGTCATCAATTACTATATCCACATTTTGATGTTTATAAAAAAAATCTTTCCAAAATTCTCGTGAACTTTGGTCACCTATTTCTATAATAAAGCCATCTTTTTCAAATTTTTTACATTCAATATTCAAGTCTATCCCTATTATCTTTGCATGTGGAAATAGTTTTTGCCAAATAAAAAGGCTTCCACCATCTTTAACGCCTATTTCGACAACAGTTAAATCTTTTCTCAATTTATATTTTGATAAAATTAACTCATAAACATGAAAATATTTTTCAAGTTTCATTGAAAAATATTTACTTTCTTCAAAGTATTTTTTAATTATATTACTCATCATCTTCCATAAATATTTTAGTAATTATTTTTCAAACATTTAATCAAATAGTTTGTAACTTGAACATTATTAAGCCCTTCCGGTATAGAAGTTTCACATTGTATGTTATTTTTAATTAAACTAAAAATTTGTCTTCTATTTCCATATTTAGCTTCTGAAATTTTTGACATTTCCCAACTGTGATCTGATTGAAATATTACCATGGCATCTTTATCTAATTTATCAATTATTTCCATTATACTTGTTATATTTTTAATTACACACAAATAAGAATTCTTATAACCCTCAAAATTTGTGTTTCCTGGAAAATATTTATAATTACATTGTTCATCATGTTTATAAGGCCAGTGAGGGTGCATATGATGGATAAAGTAAAAAGTTGATTTTGTTTCAATGTATTCTTTGTTTGAAATTAAAAATTTTTTAAGTTTTCCAATTGCATCACCACGTTGATTTATTTTCAAATATTTTTGAATAATATTCTGCTCAGTTATTTTATTAAAAATTTGTAAGAGTGGTGATTTTTTCAAAAAAGCTTGTAGAAGATATAAATCTATATATTCTTCTTTTTTATCTGATAGACAATATCTATAATTATATCTTGAACAACCTGCAAAACTATTGCCAATCCATTTAAACTCATATCCCAGTTTATTCAGTTCAGAAATTAATACAGGGTTATATTTTTTACTTAGTAGCTTAGGAAACCTTTGATAAATATTTTTTTTTAAATTATCAGCTTCATAATTGTCATCTTTTACATAAATCTTATCTAAAAAAAATAGGGATGTTAGTACATCCTGTGTATAAGGATAGAAATTAAGAGTATCGTTAAAGTATATGTATTTTTTTTGATTATAAAAATTTTCAAATTTTGTTAAGTCTTTTTGGTAAAAATCTTTAAATTCGTTGAGTGGCATCATAGCATCTAGGATAAAGAAATAAATATTTGGTCTTTTAACATTCTTGATAAGACTTACTTTGTTTTCTTTAGTATAATCATTTTTTTCTTGAGAAAAAAATTCTTTACTAAATTGAGCTATAGAGAAAAAAAGATTAAAGGTTAAAAAAAATAGAAAAAATATTGTATAAATCTTTTTTTTTTGAATAAGTTTAAAAAAAAGATAAACAAATAATAATATAATAATTAATGCAATTTCAGAACTGTACTCATATGACATGTTTGTATTTTGAAAAAAAACTTTAGCTTTATTATTTAAAAAGTTATGTTGAAATAAAGTCCATATAGAAATCAAAATAAATGTAATTAAAGAATATTCTTTTAAAGAAAGAAAATTTTTTAAGATAAAATAAATCGAAAATATCAAAAGAAAATATAAAGATAATAAAATGACAAAGTTATCATTAAATATAAAATCTAATTCATTAAAGTTAGAGTTAATAAATTCAATCCACGGAATAAGACTTAATGATAAAAGAACTACTGTTAAAATAATATTTTGAAAATACTTATTGAAATTTGTTATCTTTAATATATTCATCTGATAATGAAAAAAACTTTAATTTATTTAACCTCAAATATTATAGCAATTTTTTTAATTGTTACTAATGCTTATGCCTATCTAGATCCAGGCACTGGTAGCTTTATTCTTCAGGCAATCATTGGATTTTTAGCAGCTTTATCTGCTGGTTTTTTATATTATTGGACAAAAGTAAAAAATTTTTTCTTAAAATTTTTTAAGAAAAATAATAATGATGAAAAAACTGACAATAGATGAGGGATCATTTAGAGATCCAGACGCTAGAGTAGCCTATTTAAATAATTCTGTTTATAGAATTGTATATCCAAATGGATTTGAGAAATTCGATTTTATTAAAAGAATTTTAGAAAATAAATCAATTTCTGAATACCTAATTGAAACAGAGGAGGTTAGTCAGCAAGAAGTTAAATTACTGGAATTAGATATTGATACAAATTTTAAGGTATTTAAGCATAAAAAAATCGATTATATTTCTTACCCATACGAATGGAGTTTCCATAGATTAAAAGATGCCGCTCTTCATCATCTTAATTTGCATATTAATCTTCTTAAAAATGATGCAACATTAATTGATGCATATAGTTATAATATTCAATTCAACAATTATTCACCAATTTTTATAGATTTAATGTCAATAAAAAAATATTCAGAAGGGGAATTCTGGGTAGGTCATAAACAATTTTGTGAAAGTTTTTTAAACCCATTAGTTTTAAAATCAAAATTAGGAGTAAATTATAATAATTGGTTCAAAGGGAATTTAGAGGGTATCAATACAGGTGAATTATCGAAATTACTTAAATTTAGACATATGTTTTCGTGGAATATTTTTTATAACATATTTCTTTTAGATTATTTTGAAAAAAAATATAAAAAAAATGAGGATTTGAAGATAACAAAAAATAAGAAATTAAAAAAAAATTACTATTTATCAATTTTATCTAATTTAGTTAATTTTATAGGGAGTTTAAAACCTAAAAAAGAAAGAAGTATTTGGGGAGAGTATTCGAGAGATAATACTTATGACAATGAAGAAAAAAAAAATAAGCATGAATTCATTTCAAATTATTTTAATAAAACCAAATTCAATAGAGTTTTAGATCTGGGTTGTAATAACGGAGAATACTCCAAACTAGCACTAAATTCAGGTTGTAAAAGTGTAATTGGTCTTGATTACGATTTAAATGCTATTGACGAAGCTTATTTAATTTCTAAAAGAGAAAAACTAAATTTTTTACCTTTATATTTTGATGTTTCTAACCCAAGCTCAAATATTGGATGGCGTCAAAAAGAACGAAAAGGATTTATAGAAAGATTAAATTTTGATACAGTATTAGCTCTTGCATTTGAACACCATTTAGCAATTGCTAAGAATATACCGTTAGAGGATGTAATAAATTGGATAACTTCATTAGCACCCAAAGGTATAATAGAGTTTGTTCCTAAAAATGATGTAACGATACAATCTATGATGAGATTAAAAGGTGATATTTTTCCAAATTACAATCTTGAAAATTTTAAAAGACTACTATCAAATAAGACAAAAATAACTTCAGAAAAAATTGTTAGCAAATCAGGTAGGACCTTATTTTGTTTTGAAAAATAAAAATTAAATGTATTATAAATATTTTTAAAAGAAAGGGATATCATTGACAAGGGAGCAAAATTTATTTTACATTTGTCTTCACCACATATTTACAGATCAAAGAAAAAAATTTAATGAATAAAATTTTGATAACTGGAGTCGCTGGTTTTATAGGCTTTTCTTTAGCAAGAAAGATCTTAAGGAATAAAAATACTGAAATCGTAGGGATAGATAATTTAAATTTATATTATAGTAAAAATTTGAAGTTAAAAAGACTTAGTATTTTAAAAAAAAATAAAAATTTTAAATTTTTAAAAGTTGATCTAACAGATAGAAAAAAATTAATTAAGATATTTGAGAGTCAAAAATTTAATTGTGTCTTTAATTTAGCAGCTCAGGCTGGTGTTCGTTATTCATATGAAAACCCCAAGTCCTATACAGACTCAAATATAATAGGATTTATTAATTTGGTTGAATTTATAAAAACTTTTAAAGTAAAAAAATTTATTTTTGCATCATCTAGCTCGGTTTATGGTGATCAAAAACCATTTCCCAAATTAGAACAATCTGAGTTGAATCCAATAAATCTTTATTCTTTATCAAAGTTATCCAATGAACAATTTGCAAGATCAATGAGCAAAAGCATGAATACAAAGTTTGTTGGTTTAAGATTTTTTACAATTTATGGACCGTGGGGAAGACCTGATATGCTTATAATAAAATATTTAATTGCTTCCACAAAAAAAATAAAATTTTTACTTTATAATAAAGGAGATCACTATAGAGATTTTACATACATTGATGATGCAGTAAATATTTGTGAATCATTAGTGAAAATGAATTTAAAAAAAAAATACGATATTTTCAATATCTGTTCTTCTAAACCTTTGTTGATTACAAAAGTGCTTAATGAAGTTAACAAATATTCAAAAAGTCCTTTTGTAATCAAAAAACCTAGAGACAAAGCCGATGTATACAAAACTTATGGCGATAATAAAAAGATAAGAATTTTTTTAGGGAAAAAAATAAGCTTTACAAACTTTAAATTTGGTATCAAGGAAACTTGTAAATGGTATTTTAAAAATTATAAGTTGTTTTAAATTTTTTTTGAAAAAAAAATTATTTTTTTACAACGATTTTCCCAACTGAATTTTTTGGCAGTAGCTAAAGCGTTTCTTTTTAATTTATATTTTTTTCTATAATTTTTAAATAACTTTTGAATATTTTGTGACCAAAGGGCGTCATTATTAACTTTAATTAAGACACAATTATAATTATTTTTTAAAATATGTTTATAAACTTTTAAATCAGATGCGACTATAATCATTTTAGCAGCAAGATAATCAAACATTTTTAGAGGTGACATGTATTTTTCTAACCAAATTGAGCTGCGACCTTTAACTTTATTTTGATAAGGCATTAAGGCAATTTCATATTTAGACAAAATACTAGGTATTTTATTATAACTTATAAAATCAAAGACTTTTATATTCTTTAATATTTGGTGTGTATTTAAAAATTTTTTATCTCCATAGAGATGAAAGTTTATATTTTTGTTTAATTTTGCAAGTCTAAAAATTTGCTCGATACCTTTACCCTCAAAAAAACTGCCAATATAAACGCAAGTTTTTTTATATTTTAGACCCTGTTTAACTTTGAAGTCTTCTAAATTGACAGCATCATCTAAAACTAAATATTTTTCCTTTTCAATTTTATAAATGTGATTGAGGTTTTTATTTAAAAATATAAATTTTAAATCATTGATTAAATTTAAATTTTTAAAAAAAAAATACATTATTTTTGAAAATCCTGTTATTTCATGATGTAGTTCTAGAATTACTTTTTTTTTAAAAAGGCAGGCAAGTAAAGAAAAAATTATACTTCTTGAAAGAAAAATACATTCCTTATCAAATTTTTTTGAAAGAATTTTTAAAGAAAATTTAATTCGTAGGATGAAATTAAGTAATACAAAACTATCAAATATTGAAAAAACTTTAAATTTGTATTTTATATTATATTTTTTATTAACTTGATTAATATTTTTGTTATTTATAACAAATAAATTGATATCATATTTGAGTTTTGAAAATGCTTCACACATTTTCATCACATGAATAGAGTATGCAGATTTACTTGGAAGATTTAATTCTGCAATATAATAAATTTTTTTTCTTTCTTGCATATTTTTTTAAGAACTAACTAATTTAGTGTATTTTTTTCAACCCCCCCCCCCTCCAACCATAGGGACGAAGAGTAATACGTTTTTTTTTAATCATTATTTTTGGTTCAAAATAGCTTAATTTCTTGAAATTAATTATCAGAATTTATTAAAATTAACATCTTTTAATATAAAAATTAAAGTTATAAATATAATAATGAGCTTTCAAAGATTTTTTGAAAAAAAAATTGGTCCAAATAGAAAATTTGTGAAAAAATTGAAAAGTTTTTCCAAAAAGGCTGGTTTAAATTTAGAAAATTGGGAACGATATCCAATATACAAACAAGTAAAAAATGCGTCATATCTAATCTTAGAAATGATGATAGTTGATCTAGAATATGGTTTTATAGAAGTCTTAAGGCTGAAAAAAAACTTCCTGTACAAGTTTGGGCAATTGCCAAAAAAGATTAAAATATAGAAAATGGATTTAATAAGCGTAATCATCCCTTATTTTAAAAAGAAAAAATTTATTGAGGAAGCTGTAAATTCAATTCTCAATCAATCTTATACAAACATTGAAATATTAATTGTATATGATGACAAGGATGTTGATGACTTGAATTATCTAAATGAAATTTTTAATTTAAATAAAAAGATAAGAATTATTGTTAACGAAAAAAATATCGGTGCTGGTTTATCTAGAAACAAAGGTATTTCTCTTGCAAATGGAAAATACATTGGCTTTTTGGATGCAGATGATTATTGGCATCAAGAAAAAGTTTTTAAACAAATTCAATTTATGAAAGAAAATAATTTTAAGGCGTCACACACATCATATCAAATAATTGATGAAAAGAAGAATATTTTAGATGTGAGAAGGGCAAGAGGGTTTAATAGTTATAAGGATATAATAAAGTCATGTGACATTGGATTATCTACAGTGATTATTGAAAAATCAATTATAAAAGACGATATAAAGTTTGTAGAGTTAAAAACTAAAGAAGATTTTGTTTTATGGTTAAAAATATTATATTCAGGAATTGCTATTGGGGCATTGGATGAAAATCTAACATTTTGGAGAAAACTTGAAAACTCTCTATCAAGTTCTTTCTTTCAAAAAATGATTGACGGATATAGAGTTTATAGAAAATACATGAAATTTAACAGTTTATTATCATTGTATCTTCTTTTGTGTCTTTCAATTAATTTCCTCAGAAAATAAATGGTAGAAAATTTTATATTTTTTGTTTTTGCATTAGCATTAACTTATATAGCAAATAGAAAAAATTTATTTCCAAATTTTACAGGCGATATTCATCAAAAATTTTTCAATGAAAAAAAAATACCCCTTATTGGAGGAGTTTTAGTTTTAGTTACATTATTAAGATTTTACTATGCACACGATTATTTTATTAACTTAGTATTTTTGAGCATATTTTTAATAGGTTTTTTTTCAGACTCTAAAATTTTATCTTCACCCAGATTAAGACTCTATCTACAGTTGTTAATTACGATATTTTTTGTCCTTTATTTTAAAATAGAAGTTACCCCAACAAAATTAAATTTTTTTGATAATTTACTACAGAACCATTATTTAAGTTATTCATTCACAATTTTCTGTTTTATGATTTTGATCAATGGATCAAACTTTATTGATGGTTTAAATGGTCTTTTATTAGGATATATCTTGTTAATATTTTTTGCTTTAACAACAAACAATCTAATTTTATTTTCAGGACTAGATGAATTAGCAATAAATTATTTATTTTACTCTTTAATTTTAATAATTGTTTTAAATTATTCTAATTTTTTATATCTAGGAGATAGTGGAGCATATTTGTTAGGTTTGTTCACTGGATATATTTTGATAACAATTTATAATTCACCTGCAATAGTTTCACCTTATTATATAATTTTATTATTATGGTATCCATGTTTTGAAAACTTATTTTCTCTATTAAGAAAATTTTTGAATTCTAAATCACCAGTAAAACCTGATAATAGACATTTACATCAAATAATATTCTTATTTTTAAAATATAAATTTAAATCTAAAAATATTCTTCTGATAAATATCATTTCAAGTTTGATGATAAATTTTTATAATTTAGTTATTTTTTTTATAGCTTCAAAAAATCCTAATTTAACAATTCTGCAATTAAAACTGATATTAGTAAGTATCTTTATTTATTGCATTTTGTATTATATTTTGAATAAAAGAATTCATTTATTTATTAAAAAATAATCTGACCATCGCGAGAAGTATGAGAAATCCATCTTTAAATGCATTTACCTTTTTTTTCCCACCAATTCTTGATCTTTCATAAGCTTTAGAATTTGCTAATTTATAACCTTTCCTTTTTGCTTTGATTGGTAACTCAACACAAAATTTGAAATCTTTAGATTTTAAATTTAAATCTTTAGCTTTAGATGTTTTTCCTAAGACGTAAGTGTATAAAATGTCAGTAATATTAAGATTAAAAAATAATTTTCCAATTTTGGTAAATATATAGTTGCCAATTAAAGTTATAATAGTGTCATCATCACTTCCACAATCTTTTTCGTATCTAGTTCCAAAAATAAAATCAGCTTTAGTTGTGTTAATTTGCTCATGCATTTTAATTAACTCGTTCGGATTGAATGATCCATCTGCATTAAATATACAAAATAATTCTGTATCCACTGAATTAATACCAGTAATTAATGCATCACCATAACCCTTCCCATGTTGAAATACAATTCTACAATTATGGTTTTTTGTAGATTGAATTGTTTCTTCATCCTCTTTTTCCAAAACAATCAAAATTTTTAAATCGTAGTTTTTTAACTCATCCAATACTTTAGGGAGAGACTCTTTTTCATTTTTTGCAGGAATTATTAATGTGAGATTATTCATAAATACTTTAATTATTTATAATTTTTTTATGTTAATAATGGTAAATTTGACTTATCTTAAAATATTTACTTTTTATATAGAATTCTTCAATAATTTTTTTTTGATAATATTAATTAAAAAAAATAGAGTAATATATTAATGAATTTTACAATTTATCTATTATCTTACTTTATAATCATAATATCAGTAATTGGATATGGTTTACTATTTCAAAACACTTTAAGAAATATTATAGACATAGAATTTGAGTATAACTTGATTGGAAGTTTACTTTTTTTGATATTTCTATCATTTCTTACTCACTTTTTTTTTAATCATGGATATATTCATAATACGATCATTTTACTAATAGGATTAATTTCATATATATTTTTTTATTTTAAAGAAAAAAAAATATTTAAAAGATATTCAAAATATCTTTTTTTTATATTTGGAATACTCACGATTGCACTACTAACATCTAAAACTCATGATGATTTTCCTTATTATCATTTTCCCTACACTTATTATTTAACTCAAGAAAATTTAATAATTGGAATGGGAAATCTTGTTCACGGTTTCAGAACTCCGTCATCAATTTTTTATTTAAATTCGTTGTTTTATCTACCAGTTATTGAATATTTTTTATTTAATTTGGGGGTAATTCTAATATTTGGATTTTCTAATTTAATCTTAATTTTTAAATTAAAAAATGACTACAAAAATAAAAGATATGATTTTATTTTTTTTTTAACTCTTTTGTCTTTTTTATTTATAAATATATTTTTTTATAGAATAGCTGAACATGGAACAGATCGTTCTGCACAAATACTGATTCTTATTTTGTTTATTGAAGTTTTTAGTTTATATAGAAAATCTGCAATTATAGAAAAACTTTTTTCTAAAATTTTTATTTTATTAGGTCTGATAATTACACTTAAAGCTTTTTACGTTTTGTATTTATTAATACTTATTCCTGTATTTTTTCATTTTAGAAAAAATAATTTATTTTTAAGTTTTTTTAAAAATTTTTATTTCTTTCTTTTTTGTTCTGTTGGTTTACTTTTGATGCTCATAAATATTTTTAATTCAGGTTGTATTTTGTATCCTGTGAACATTACTTGTTTTTCTAATTTTGAGTGGTCATTGTTTAATGAGGCAAAATCATCAAATGATTGGTATGAACAATGGGCCAAGGCTGGAGCTGGGCCAAACCATTTAGTTGATAACCCTGAAAACTACATTAAAGGATTTAATTGGTTAGCAAATTGGATTGACATGTATTTTTTTAATAAAGTTAGTGATTTTATAATTGGTTTACTTATTTTATTATTAATAGTTAATTTTACATTTAAATCAAAAAACAAAAATAATATAAAAATAAAAAAACAAAATTACTTAGTTTATTCAATAATTATTATTTTGTTTTTTGAATGGTTTTATAACCACCCAAGTCTTAGATATGGAGGTTTTAGTCTTATTGCGTTAATTTTATTTATACCATTCTCAATATACATCTCAAAATTTATCTCAATCAAATATTTCAAAGAGAAAATTATTTTTTTGATTGTATTATCTTTGGTCATTTTTGTTGGAAGAAATGCAAACAGAATTCATAACGAGGTTAAAAAATATAATTATCATTTATTTTCATACCCATATTATTATTTAGATAAAGTCCATTTTAGAGTAGATACGTTTGTAAATAGAATATTGGTAAATTACCAAAATTGTATGGACGAAAATAAAATAAATTGTGAACGTTTTGAGGGAATATCCGTTTCTAAAAAAAATATTTACTATATCTTAAAAAAGTATAAATGATTATATTCATATTAAGAACACTTTTTAATTAAAAAATAAATTTTTAAAAAATGAAAAAAAAAGTTGCTTTAATATTTGGTATTACTGGTCAAGATGGATCTTACTTGGCTGAAATATTGTTGAAAAAAAAATATATAGTGCATGGAGTAAAAAGAAGATCTTCAAGTATAAATACTCTCAGAGTGGACCACATCTACCAAGATCCTCATGATAGAAATTATAGATTTAGACTTCATTATGGTGATGTTACAGACTCTTTATCTGTTTCAAACATTATAAAAAAAACGAGACCTCATGAAATATATAATTTAGCAGCTCAATCTCATGTAGCGGTTTCATTTGAAGTCCCAGAGTATACTGCCAATGCTGATGCATTAGGTGCTCTTAGAATTTTAGAGGCAATAAAATTTCACAAACTAGAAAAAAAAACAAAATTTTATCAGGCAGGTACTTCAGAAATGTATGGCAAAGTTCAAAGTTCACCTCAAAATGAAAAAACTTCTTTTTATCCTTTAAGTCCTTATGGAGTTGCAAAATTATATGCTCATTGGATTACAAAAAATTATAGAGAAGCTTATGAAATTTTTGCTTGTAATGGAATTTTATTTAATCATGAAAGTCCAAGAAGAGGAGAAACGTTTGTTACAAAAAAAATTATTTCTGCCCTTTGTAAGATTAAAGAAGGAAAGCAAAAAAAATTATTTTTGGGAAATTTAAATTCAAAAAGGGATTGGGGACATGCCAAAGATTATTGTTATGCAATGTGGAAAATGCTTCAGCAAAAAAAACCTGATGATTATGTTATAGCAACGGGCAAACAGTACTCAATTAAACAATTTATAAACTTAACAGCAAAAAAATTGAATATGAAAGTTATTTGGAAAGGAAAAGGGATAAAAGAAAAAGGTTATAATGAATTTGGGTTTCCTATAATTGAATGTGATAAAAACTATTTTAGACCATTAGATGTAGATACACTTTTAGGTGACGCAAAAAAAGCTAGAAAATTACTTAAATGGAAACCTAAAAATGACATTAATTTATTAATTAATGAAATGATTGAGTCTGAATATAAAATTTTAAATGCAGTTAAATAAGAAAAGTAAAATATTCATTGCTGGACATAATGGCATGGTTGGTTCATCAGTAGTGAGACATTTTAAAAAAAAAGGCTATAAAAAATTATTTTTCAAAAATCGAAAATCTCTAGACTTAACAGATCAAAAAAAAACACATTCTTACATAAAAAAAATAAAACCAGATTTTGTTATAATTGCTGCAGCAAAAGTGGGTGGGATATTTGCTAATAATGAGCAGAAGGCTAAATTTATTTATGAAAATATTATGATACAAACTAATTTAATCCATTCATCTTATTTAACTGGAGTAAAAAAACTTATTTTTTTAGGATCAAGCTGTATCTATCCTAAATATTCAAAACAACCAATTAAAGAAGATTATCTAATGACAGGAAAACTTGAAGAGACCAATGACTCTTATGCTATTGCCAAGATAGCAGGATATAAAATGTGTGAAGCTTATAATAAACAATATAAAACAAATTATGTATGTTTAATGCCTACAAACCTTTACGGACCAAATGATAATTATGATTTGAAGAATTCTCATTTTTTTTCTGCTTTAATTGCAAAAATACATTTCGCATTAAAAAAAAAAACCAAAATGATTAAAATTTGGGGAGACGGCTCTCCGAAAAGAGAATTAATGTATGTTGATGATCTAGCAGATGCTTGTGAATTTTTTTTAAAAAAAAAGACAAAACATTCATTAATTAATATTGGCAGTGGAGAAGAAAAAACAATCTTAGGGTATTGTAAATTTGTTATAAAGAAATTAGATGTTAATATAAAGATAAAGTTTGAAATAAAAAAACCAAATGGAACTCCGAGAAAAAAACTAGATCTTAGTTTAGCAAATAAGTATGGATGGAAATCAAAATATAATTTAAATAAAGGTTTTAATTTAACCTATCAAGACTATCTAAAAAAGATTGGTAATAAATAAAAAATGAAAAAATTTATTATTGTTACTGGAGGCTGTGGTTTTGTTGGAAGTAATTTGATAAAATATTTAATCAAAAAATCTTCTTATAATATTATTAGCTTAGATGATTATTCTTCTGGAACTAGAAAAAATCATATTAAAGATAAAAGAGCAGTATATATTAAAGGCAATACCAAAGATATTGATTATATTTTAAGAAAATATGTTGGTAAAATTCACTCAATTTTCCATTTTGGGGAATTTTCAAGAATTTACCAAAGCTTTTTACAAATGAACAAATGCATACAATCTAATTCAATTGGAACAAATGCTGTTTTTGACTTTTGTCTAAAAAATAAGATTAAATTAATTTATTCAGCGACTTCTGCATCTTTGGGTAATAAGGGAAAGGATAAAAACCTTTCTCCATATGCATTTACAAAAGCTAAAAATTTAGAGCTTTTAGAGAACTTGAGACGATGGTTTAATTTTAAATATGAAGTAATTTTTTTTTACAATGTTTACGGCCCAGGTCAGATTAAAAAAGGGAATATGTCAACTGTGATAGGAATATTTGAGGATTGTTATTTAAAAAATTTACCTTTACCGGTGGTAAAACCTGGATCTCAATCTAGAAGATTTACGCACATCACAGACACTATTAAAGTTTGTTATAAAGCTTGGAAAAACAACAAATCACGATTTTATAGTATTTCAAATAGAGAGAGTTTTACCATTTTAGAAGTTGCAAAAATGTTTGGAAAAAAGATAAAATTTTTACCTCAGAGAAAAGGTGAAAGATATGCATCCGCCCTAACTACCTTAAGTTTATCAAATAAGATTTATAGAACTTACGGCAAAATAAATTTAAAAAATTATGTTAATGACTTTGTGAAAAATACTAGAAAATAGGGTTTTTCTTAACATAAATGCTTGTTTACATTAAATAAATTATCTGTATAAGTCACTCGCCGGTGATTATTGCGAAAGTGTTACACCCGATCCCATTTCGAACTCGGAAGTTAAGCCTTTCAGCGCCGATGGTACTTTGTCTTAAGACACGGGAGAGTAGGTCATTGCCGGCATACAAATTTTTATGAAAATTAAAAGTTCTTTAAAATCTATCAAAAAAAGAGACCTTAACTCAAAATTAGTAAGGCGAAGAGGTAGAGTTTATATTATTAATAAAACTAATCCAAAATTTAAAGCAAGACAAAAATAGTTTTTATGGATAACGAAAACCATAAAAATACTTGGAACAACTTCACTAAATTTGTATTGTGGGGAACTGTCGCTGTTATCCTAGTTTTAATATTAATGGCAATATTCTTGTTGTAGACTAATCAACTATGAAAATTGTTTCTTTATCTGAAAATTTAAATATAGAAAAAAGAATTGCTATAACTCCTGATATAGCAAAAAAATATAAATCCTTGGGTTTTGAAGTTATGCTTCCTAAAGATTATGGTCTTCATTTAGGTTTTGATAATGATCATTATAAATCTCAGGGAGTGAATATTATAGAGAACGAGAAAGATCTTTTGGTTGATAGTGATGTAATTTTACAATTAGGATTACTATCAGATGAAAACCTTTCCTCATTAAGAGAGAATCAAAATTTAATTGGAGTTTTAAACCCATTTACAAATAAGGAAAAATTACAAGATTTATTAAAAAAAAAAGTAAACAGTTTTTCTTTGGAATTATTACCTAGAATAACAAGAGCTCAATCTATGGATATTCTTTCTTCTCAAGCAAATCTGGCAGGGTATAAAGCTGTAATAGAATCATTTGCTTGTTTCGAAAAAGCTATACCAATGATGATGACAGCCGCTGGGACTGTTCCAGCAGCAAAGGTTCTAGTAGTAGGTGCTGGTGTTGCTGGTCTACAAGCTATAGCAACTGCCAAAAGAATGGGAGCAATTGTTTTTGCTACGGATGTTAGAATGGCCTCTAAGGAACAAGTTGAAAGTTTAGGGGGTAAGTTTTTAACGGTAGAGGGTTCTGAAAATCTTGAAACTGAAGGTGGTTATGCTAAAGAAGCCTCAGAAGATTTTAAGCAAAAACAAGAAGACTTATTAAGTGAAACATTAAAAAAAATAGATATTGTAATCTGCACAGCTTTAATACCGGGCAAAAAAGCTCCAGTGATAATTAAAGAAAATATGATTAAAAATATGCAAATAGGATCTGTAATTTATGACTTGGCTGCTGTTCAAGGAGGAAATACAGCATACACAGAAGTTGATAAATTAATTGATAGAAATGGTGTTAAAATTATGGGAGAGATGAATATTCTTAATAAGCTTCCAATTTCTGCTTCTTCCTTATACTCAAAAAATTTATTTAATTTTGTTTCAAATTTATTAGATAAAAAGACTGGTAAAATTAATATTAATTTAGAGGACGAGATAATCGATAAAACCTTGGTTAAATAGTTATGGAAATAGATCCTTTTATATTTAGATTAAGTATATTCATTTTATCAATTTTTGTTGGTTATTATGTCGTTTGGAGTGTTACACCTTCTCTACATACACCCTTAATGTCTGTAACTAATGCAATTTCTTCTGTAATTATTGTAGGTGCTATAATTGCTGCTCTTGCAAACAATGAGGGAAGCATTTTTAATTCATCAACTTTATTTGGATATTTAGCAATTACACTTGCAGCAGTAAATATTTTTGGAGGATTCTTAGTAACTCAAAGAATGTTGGCAATGTATAAAAAAAAAAAGAAAGATAAAAAATGATATCAGGAAATTTGTCAGCAACGTTTTATTTGATTTCTGGAGTACTTTTTATTCTCGCATTAAGAGGGCTTTCTTCTCCCGAAACATCTAGACAAGGAAATTTTTATGGCATAATTGGAATGATAATAGCTATATCTGTCACTTTTCTGTCTGTTGGAAACTTTTCCTCAGGGTTTGTTTATGTAATAATTTTTTTATTAGCTGGAGGTGCAATAGGAGCGTTTATAGCATTTAAAATTCCAATGACCGCGATGCCAGAACTTGTGGCCGGATTCCACAGCCTAGTGGGTCTTGCTGCTGTTTTTGTAGCAATTTCAGCTTTCATAAATCCAGAAGCTTTCAACCTTGGTTCTCCAGGCAATATCAAACTTGCAAGCCTTATTGAAATGTCAATTGGAGCAGCTGTTGGTGCGATCACTTTCTCCGGTTCAATTATAGCTTTTTTAAAACTTCAAGGCATTATGTCAGGTGCGCCTATTACATTTAAAGGTCAACATTTATTAAATGCCCTAATACTTATTTCGATAATAGTTTTAACTTATCTACTTTGTGTATCACAATCCTCTCATTTATTTTGGCTTTTACTTTTTATATCTTTTTTAATTGGTTTTTTATTAATTATTCCGATAGGTGGTGCAGATATGCCAGTAGTTATCTCAATGCTGAACTCTTATTCTGGTTGGGCTGCTGCAGGTATTGGTTTTACATTGGAAAATACTGCTTTAATAATTACAGGAGCACTCGTTGGATCATCTGGAGCAATTTTATCATATATAATGTGTAAAGGAATGAATAGATCATTCTTTAATGTAATCTTAGGAGGATTTGGTGTAACAGAACAATCCTCAAAGGACCAAAATAAAGAACAACGACCAGTTAAAAGTGGAAATGCAGATGATGCTGCCTTTTTAATGAAAAACGCTTCTTCAGTTATTATTGTTCCTGGTTATGGTATGGCTGTTGCTCAAGCTCAGCACGCATTAAGGGAAATGGTAGATACTCTAAAGAAAAATGATATTAAAGTATCTTATGCGATCCACCCAGTTGCAGGACGTATGCCTGGACACATGAATGTTTTACTAGCTGAAGCCAATGTTCCCTACGACGAGGTATTTGAACTAGAGGAGATTAATAATGATTTCGCTAATGCAGATGTTGCTTTTGTAATTGGTGCTAATGATGTTACTAATCCTGTCGCAAAAACAGATCCTCAAAGCCCAATTTATGGGATGCCTGTATTAGATGTTGAAAAATGTAAGTCAGTCCTATTTGTTAAAAGAAGTCTGTCTCCTGGTTATGCTGGAATTGATAATGATCTTTTTTATAAAGAAAATACACTAATGTTATTTGCAGATGCAAAGAAAATGACTGAGGATATTACTAAAAATTTATAGTTAATAATGAATACAAAAATTTTTTGTGATATTGCAGATTTAAAATTAATTAAAAAGTTCAACAAAAAAAAAATTGTCAAAGGCTTTACAACAAATCCTAGCTTAATGAGAAAAGCAGGTGCCAAAGATTATAAATTATACTGTAAGAAAATACTTAATTTAACATCAAAACCCATTTCATTCGAAGTTTTTGATGACGATGAAAAAAAAATGATTAAACAAGGTCAAGAAATTAGTAAATGGGGGAAAAATATTTATGTGAAGGTTCCTGTTACGAATTCTAAAGGTAAGTTTATGGGTGGGGTAATAAATTTTCTGAATAAAAAAAAAATTAAGCTTAATATAACCGCGGTTTATAATGCAAAACAAACAAATAAAATACTAAACAAAATTGACAAAAAAACAAAAGTTATAATATCAATTTTTGCTGGAAGGGCAGCTGACGCCGGTAAAGATCCAATACCAGAGTTTCATAAAAGTATCAAACTCTCTAAGAAATTTAAAAATGTTGAAATTTTGTGGGCCAGTGTAAGAGAGCCTTATAATTACACACAATCAAAACAACTAGGATGTCACATAATTACTGTTCCTCCATTAATTATAGAGAAAATAGAAAAATTTGGAAAAACTTTTGATAAACTTACTACTGAAACTGTTAAAGCTTTTTTAGTTGATAGCAAAAAATCGAAGTTTAAAATTTAAAAATTTTTTAAAATTTTATATAATAATAATTAATCCAACTTACCAAATAGTAAGATATATAAAATCCAAATAGAAAAAAAATGTTAATCTTATTACTAAAAAAATCCTTTTTAATTCCCAAATTTAAAATCGTAAAACCAATAATCAAAACTAGTGGATCGTAATATTTATGAAATATATGATACTGTGGGGTTAAAATAAATAATAATAAAAAAATAATACTGTTTTGAATTTTTTCATAATAAGCAAATTTAAATATTATATATAAAAAAATTGGTATCGAAAAAAAGAACAAAATATTATTATTGAAGAAAATTTTCGATACATGTAAAAAAATTCCACCACCAGCTCTATCAAGGTCATAATTAAAATTTAATGCACAAAAGATAGCAACAAATGTTAATAATACTACCAAAATGATATCTTTAGATTTAAACTTTAAATATAGAAAATTTTTTTTATAAAAAATTAATGGAAGCATATGAAAAAAAATTATCGATGAAATTATTGATATTTTATTGAAGATATTAAAATTAAGATCTCCTGCACTGAATTTAATAAAATTAATATCTAAAAAAAAAATATAATAGACTGCAGGAAAAGCTAGTAATAAATTAACCAAAATTATTTGTATAATAAATTTTTGTGTGATGTGATTTGTCAGATATTTATAAAAGAAAAATATTGAAAAAACACAAAACGATGGTCGTATGTAGGAAGCAATTGCTAAAAAAAAAATATTAAAAAAAATGTTGAATTTACTAGGTTTATTCAAATTTTTTAAGAAAAAATACAGAGAAAATAAAAAAAACAAAAGACCCAACATAGCACTCTCGGGCCATATAATATTAGATCTAAAAGAGGGAGAAATTAAAATTACACAACTTATTAAGAATAAAATTTTTTTATCAATTTTAAATTTCTTATGAAAAATCTCTTTTAAACACTTGTAAAATAAAAATTGATTTAAAATTAATATATTTAATAAGATTAAACGAACTACGTCTATATTGATAAATATCTTTTTGAATATAAATATTACTAAAATGAATAGTGGAGAAATTCTTGTTGGACTTTCAATTTTATCGTAATTTAAAAAGGTATAAATAAAATTTTCATCAAATAACTTTACTTGCTTCAATGCAAATTCAAAATCAATTTTTGGTCCAAAAGTAGTACTTTCATTGTTATAAAAACCGAATAAAAGACTTAAATATAATAAAATAAAAGTTGTTATATGATAATTTCTTTTTATAAATGCAAAATTCATAATCAACTTTTAAATAAATTGATATATGATTCAATAAGAATATTATGATATTAAAATATTATCAAAAGTTAGATGACGCTTTATCTTATTTATTTTCATCGGTAAGTGATGAAAAAAAGCTTTTAAAATCAATTTTAAAAAAAAAAGAAATCTTCTACGTAGATATAGGCACGAATGAGGGCAGTTATTTAGAATTTTTGATGAAACACTTTAAATTAAAAAAAGCTGTCTGTTTTGAACCCATAAAAGAGCTAGTAGAAAAAGTAAGGAAGAAATTTAAAAAATATAATATAGAAGTTCATAATTTTGCTTTATCAAGTAAAAGAATTAAAAATAGAAAATTTTATCACTATAATATTTCATCACAGTCAAGCCTTTATGAGCAAAACAATCTTTTTCAATCTTTAAAAAATTTAAAGAATATTAAAAAAATAGATTGTAAAAAATTTGATGATTGTTTTAAAAATACAGAACAAATTGATTTTTGTAAAATCGATGTTCAAGGTGAAGAAGTTAATGTTTTAAGGGGAATGGAAAAAAATTTAAAGAAAAGAAAAATTAATTTAATAAAGATAGAAATTTCTTTTACTGAAAGATATAAAAATGTGAATTCAAATTTTTATGATATAGTTTTTTTTTTAAAGAAATATAATTATAACTTAATATCTATCTCAAAAATTAAATATAAAAATGAAAGAATACTACTGATGGATGCTTTCTTTTTAAGTTCTAATTTTAAATAACTAAAAATTAAATTGGTTGCGGGGGACGGATTTGAACCGCCGACCTTCAGGTTATGAGCCTGACGAGCTACCAGACTGCTCCACCCCGCGATATATTTAAATTCTATTCTTTAGTTTATTTAACTTCTTAACTCTTTTAATATTTTCTTGAAGAATGCGTTTTTTTTTCTCTGAGGGTTTTTCGTAAGTATTTTTTAATTTTATAATTTTAAAAAAACCATCTCTTTGAAGTTTTCTCTTTAAAACTCTCAGAGCCTGTTCAACATTATTATCTTTAACTTCTATCTTAATAAATACCTCCAAAAAAGCGATTAGATATCACTTTTAAAAAAAGATGTCTATTAATTTTCATAATTAAATTGTGTTAGTCTTTTGTTGTTTTTCTTTTTCTTTTTTTTCTCTTTTTATACGTCTTTCAGCTTTTTCAGTAGCTTCAACCAAGTCCTTTTGAGAAAAAAGATTTAGAGCAACTGGATCTTTTGGATTTAAATTATTGTAGTTCCAATAGCTTTTATTTCTTATAGAAGTGACAGTATTTTTTGTTATGCTAACCAACCTTGCTATTTGAGAATCTTTTAGAATGTTATGATTCTTAATTAACCAAAGAGCGGAGTCTGGTTTGTCCTGTCTTTTTGATAGAGGGATATATTTTTTAATCTTTTGCTCACTATTAGAAATTTCTATATCAGTATTTTTAATTTGGAGAGGTCTATTTTCATCTTTAGATGAAAGTTGAATTTCTTCCCTTGAAAGCTGACCAGAAATTATAGGATTATAAGCCTTAATACCTTTTGCAACCTCACCATCTGCTATACCTTGGATTTCAACTTCATGCATATTACAGAAATTTGCAATTTGTTTAAATGTTAGTGTAGTATTTTCAACTAACCAAACAGCTGTTGCCATTGGCATTAGTGGAGTGTTAGACATTAGTCTTTCTTTTCAGATTTAAAGTTTTGAAATTTTTTATTAAATTTACTAATTCTACCTTTATCCATTAATTTTTGTTTTCCACCAGTCCAAGCAGAATGAGACTTTGGGTCAATTTCTAATTTTAGGATTTCTCCCTCCTTACCCCATGTTGACCTTGTCTCAAATTGACTGCCATCTGTCATTTCAACTTTAATATTATGATAATTTGGATGAATATTTTTTTTCATGACGAGATTTATAACAAAAGAATTTTTTAAAACAATTAAAAGTTATTAAGTTTTTCTGACAATTTTGAACTAATATCTGTACTAGACGCTATTATTTTAATATTCTTATTAGTTGAAAGATCAATATTATTAATTACCCCTCCCGCTTCTTTAACTAAAATAATTCCAGCAGCAATATCCCAAAGATTTAAATTATCTTGAAAGTAACCATCATATCTCCCTGAAGCTACATAAGCCATATCTAGTGCGGCACAACCAGATTTTCTATAAGGTAGATCTGGCTCATTTTTTATTTTTCCTCCAGTAACAAATAAACAATCATTGAGTTGATTTTTTTTTGATACTCTAATTCTGTGATTGTTATAAAAAGCTCCGTTATTTTTTTCTGCATAAAAAATTTCATTTTTTATTGGATCAAATATTACTCCAGAAACTATTTCTTCTTTTGATCTCAAAGCAATAGATATTGCAAAGTGGGGTATTCCGTGTAAGAAATTAACTGTACCGTCGATAGGATCAATTATCCAAGTATTAGTTTTATCTTTATTATTTTCTGTTCCGTTTTCCTCACTAATAATTGAGTAATTGGGTTTAGCTTTTTTTAGTTCTTCAATAATTATTTTTTCAGCTTTTAAATCCGAATTTGTTACGAAATCTGTAGGACCTTTTTTTGATACTTGTAATTTTTCAATTTCACCAAAATCTCTAATTAATATTTTTGATGCTTTTTCACTAGCTTTAATCATTATATTTAAGTTTGCAGAAATAGAATTCATAGAATTAAATTTTTTTTATGTACTCAAGATTTCGAGTATCAACCATTACCTCATCCCCAGACTCAATAAACGGAGGCACTTGAATATTTAAACCATTGCTTAAAACTGCAGGTTTATATGAGGACGAAACTGTTTGTCCTTTTAAAGCAACATCTGTCGTCTCAATTTTACAAGTTACTTGATTTGGTAAATCTACAGCTATAGGAAGCTCGTTGTAAAAACTTATAGACACCCTCAAATTTTCAGTAAGTAATTTTCCCTTCTCACCTATTATATCTTTCTTGATTTCTATTTGTTCGAACGTTTTTGGGTCCATAAAGAAATAGTTGATTTCATCTTTATATAAAAAATTGTAACTTACCTCTTCCAAGGAAGCTTTTTCTACGTTTTCACTAGATCTAAACCTTTCGTTAAGTTTGGTATTTTTGCTTACACTTTTCATCTCAACTTGAGCAAATGCACCACCTTTACCAGGTTTAACATGTTGAGTTTTAAGTACTTGCCATAAATCATTTTTATATTCCAGCAGCATACCTATTCTTATTTCACCAGCATTAATTTTCATTTTAATTTTTTAATTGCCTCTATTGGTTTTAATTTTTTATTATTCCAAACGTAGCCTGAGATAGCTAAAAAGTTAGCTTTATTCAATAGTAGTTTTTTATAATTGTTTGAATTGATACCACCAATAGCTACAATTGGAGTTTTTGTAATCGTTTTTACCTTTTTCAATAAATTTAGATTTGCTTTGTACTTAGTTTTTTTTGTTGTTGAATCGTAAAATGCCCCAAATGCTAAATAGTCAGCCTTATCTTTAATAGCTAATTTCGCAAGTTTGATAGAATTATGACAGGTGACTCCAATAATTTTATTTTTAATAATTTTTCTAGCTTTAGTTATTTTCATATCATTTTGACCTAAATGACATCCATCTGAATTTAGTTTTTTTGCGAGCAAAACATCATCATTTACCAAAAATTTCGTTTTATATTTCTTGCAAATTTTTTGAGTTTTTTTTCCTATAGAAAATTTCTTCTTAAAAGATAGGTTTTTCAGTCTTAGTTGAAAAAAGACAATTTTTTTTTGTTTTAAAATTTTGTCTAAATCATCATAAAAAAACCTATTAATTCTATTTGGGGAAATTAGGTAAATAAACTTTTTTTTATTAATTCTCAATTTCCTTGGACCATTTTCCTTTAGCGGCCAAAGTATTCATCTTTGCCCGATGATTAAATACTTTTTGAGTACCCTCTAAATCTTGAATATTTTTCGACCAAAACCTTAGAGCACTTTGTTGAAGAGCTCGACCATATGAATAGCTCATTATAAAATTAGTTGTGTTGATCTTATTTATCAAATTGAGATTTTCTGTTGCCTTTATTTCTGATTGTCCTCCAGATAAAAAGGCAATACCCGGTACTTCTGATGGTACTGAGTTTTTTAGACACTCCAAAGTTAATTTTGCTACATCTTCACTAGAAATTTGATCTTTTGAATTGTTTCCAGCCAAAATCATATTAGGTTTCAATATGATACCCTTTAAGTCAACTTTATGTAAGATAAGTTCCTCAAAACATTTTTTTATAACATCAGACGTTTTTTTAAGACAATCTTTTGCTGAATGATCTCCTTCCATTAAAACCTCTGGTTCAACAATCGGAACCATATTACATTCTTGAACTAATGCGGAGTATCGAGCCAGAGCATGCGCATTAGTCTCCATTGATAGTTTGCTAGGATATTTCTTAGATATACTATAAACACCTCGCCATTTTGTAAATTTTGCTCCAAGATTATTATATTCTTTTAATCTTTCTCTAAGACCATCCAAACCTTCAGTTATTTTTTCCCCTGGTGAGCCAGCTAAAACTTTAGCACCAGTATCAACTTTTATACCTGGATGAGATCCCATACTTGAAATTAATTCTGGAATTTTATTTTTTTTTGAAGATATCTGCTTAATTGTTTCATCATATAAGATAACACCACCAATACAATCTCTCATACTTGAAGAGCTAAAGAGAGTTTCCCTGAACAACAATCTATTTTCTGGAGTTGAAGGTACATTGACGCCATCCAATCTTTTTGTCATTGTTCCTGTACTCTCATCAGCAGCTAAAATACCTTTTCCATTTCCAAGAATTTCTAATGCAATATTATTTAGTTCAGACATATTAATTTAAAGCTTTTATACCAGGAAGCTCTTTTCCTTCAAGATATTCTAAAAACGCACCACCAGCAGTTGAAACAAAGTTAAAATTATTAATTGCGTTTATTTGATTTAAAACTGCAATGGTGTCTCCACCTCCCGCAACAGAATAAATAGAATTATCAATATTTTTTTTTTTAATTTTTTCTGCAATTTCATAACTACCTTTAGCAAAGTGTTTATTTTCAAAATAACCAGCGGGACCATTCCATAGAATTGTTTCACTTTGTTCAATAATATTTTTAATTTTATCTATAGTTTTTGGTCCAATATCTAAAATTAAATCATCATTTGTTACCTCATTTAGCTCTTTAATTCGAGCTTTGTCGTTCATATTTTTTCCCACAACAACATCTTCAGGATAAATGACTGAACAAGAATTAGTTTTTGCTTTTTCAAAGATATCATCAATAATTGACTTGCAATTATCCTCTTTGATTGATTTGCCTATTGGATTTCCTAGATAGTCAAGGATATTATTTGCCATTCCTCCCACAATAATAATGTTATCAAACTTAGGAATTAAATTTTTGATCATGCCAATTTTAGTCGAGATTTTTGAACCTCCAATAATACATGAAATTGGCTTTTTAATTTCACTTGTTACTTTTTTTAATGCATTAATCTCGGTTTCTAGTTGTAGTCCTGCATAAGATGGTAAAAATTCAGTAATTCTACTTACTGAGGCATGAGCCCTGTGAGAACAAGAAAATGCATCATTCACAAACATATCTGCAAGTGTTGCTAGATGTTTTGAAAAATTTAAATCATTTTCTTCCTCTTCTTTATAAAATCTAATATTTTCAAAAAAAACTATTTGATCTTTTGAGTTTTTAAACAAATCCTCTTTTTTTAATTTAAAAATATCTTCTTCAATTAAGCTGACTTTTTGATTAATTTTTTTTTCTAAATATTTACAGATTGGCTTTAGAGAAAGGTCTTTGTTAATTTTACCTTTTGGTCGTCCGACATGAGAAATAACTAAAATTTTAGATTTTTTTTTGATTAAAAAATTAATTACTGGCAATATTTTATCAATTCTTGTTTGGTCAATAATAATTTTATTTTTTAAAGGGACATTTAAATCAAGTCTTAGTAGAATATTTTTATCTTTGAGATTTTCTTGATCTTTAATGTAATTCATTAAGAAATTTTATGAAGGTATTGAACTATATCACACATTCTATTAGAAAAGCCCCACTCATTATCGTACCAAGCTGAAATTTTACCCATATTTTTTCCAACAACATTAGTCAAACTTGCATCAACAATTGATGAAGCAGGGTGGTGGTTAAAGTCTATGGATACTAGTTTCTCTTTAGTAATTTCAAGTATCTTATTTTCTTTACTAAAACTTTCAAAAGCTGAATTAATTTTTTCAATACTTAAATCTTTTTTTGTGCAAAAAACAAGTTCGATCAAAGAAACATTTGGAGTAGGTACTCTCATTGCTACACCCTCTAATTTCCCTTTTAAAGAGGGGATAATTTCACCAATTGTTTTGGATGCACCAGTTGAAGTTGGTACAATAGATTGGCCTGCAGAACGAGCCCTTCTTGGATCTTTGTGGGAATTATCTAAAATTCTTTGATCACTTGTAAAAGCGTGGATCGTTGTCATAAAACCTTTTTCTATTTCAAAATTTTCATTTAAAACATGAGCCACTGGAGCAAGACAATTTGTTGTGCATGATGCAGCTGAAATTATCTTATCATTTTTTTTCAATTCTGACTCATTTACTCCAAATACAATAGTTTTATCTGCATTTTTACAAGGAGCTGAAACAATAACTTTTTTTGCTCCATTATTTAGATGAGGCTCTAATTTATCTTTAGAGTTAAATTTGCCAGTGCATTCAAAAACATAATCTACGTTATATTTTTTCCAATCAATATTATCCAAATCCGTTTCTTGACTAAATGTAATTTTATTTTTGTTGATGATTAAATGCTTTTCATCATAACCTATGTTTGCATTAAATTTCCCATGAATTGAGTCATATTTTAATAGAGCTGAACAAGCTTCAGAATTTGTTCTATTATTAATATGTTTAATTTCAATATTTTTATTATCATTTTCTATTACAGATCGAATAATCATTCTTCCAATTCTTCCCATTCCATTTATTCCAATTTTTATTTTCATAATTTTTCTTTAATTTTTTTAATTATATTATCGGCATCCAATCCAAAATGATTGTAGATCACTTTATATGGTGCACTTTTTCCAAAATCATTAATTCCAAAGTTTAATCCTTTTGCTCCTGTGTACTTTTTCCAGTAATGGGTTTCAGAGGCCTCTATTGAAACAACAAATTCAGTCTCATTTAAAATTTTGTTTTTGTAGTTTTCACTTTGTTGGTCAAATAATTCCTGACAAGGCATTGATATTACTTTTGAATAAATATTCTCTGTGGCTAATTTATGACAAATATCACTCGCTAAACTTGTTTCGGATCCAGATGCTATTATTGTTAATTTTATATTATCTCCGGATCTTAAAACTTCATAAGCTCCAAACGATGACTTGTTCTCAGAAGAATCTTTAATTCTTATAGGATTAATTGCTTGCCTAGTTAGAGCAATAACACTTGGAGAATTTTCACTTTCAAGAGCTTTTTGCCAACATTCAAACGTTTCAATAAAATCAGCTGGTCTAAAAACGTTTAAATTTGGAATTGATCTTAAACTAGTTAATTGTTCAATTGGTTGATGAGTGGGACCATCTTCTCCTAAGCCGATTGAATCATGAGTAAAAACATAAATAACTTTTTGTTTCATCATTGCAGCTAATCTGATTGATGGTTTACAATAATCACTAAAAATTAAAAAAGTTCCTCCATATGGTATTAATCCACTATGAAGTGCAATACCATTCATTATTCCGCACATCGCATGCTCTCGTACACCATAATGAATATAATTTCCCAAAAAGTCGTTTGGTTTTATAATTTTATGATTTTTAGTTTTTGTATTATTTGAACCAGCTAGATCTGCTGAGCCACCAATTAAGTTTGGAAGTTTTGAAACAATTTCTAAAAATTTTTCAGAACATTTTCTTGTTGCCAGAGGCTCTAAAGTTTTTAAATAATTCGCTTTTACTTTTTCAATTGACCCAATAATGGTATCTCTAGAAAGGTTATATCCCGGGGGAAAATCTTTTTTGAATTTATTAGATATAGACCATCCTAGCCAACCTAATTTCTTGATTTTATTAATATAAATTTTTTCATGTTTCTCCGCTTTTTTTAATGCTTTATCACCAATTGATTTCCACTCATTACTTAATTTTTTTGGAATTTCAAAAGCCCCAAAATTCCAATTTAATTTTTTTCTGACTAACTTAATTTCCTCATCACCTAAAGGACTTCCATGCGATGAGGCTTTGCCACCTTTATTTGGAGATCCATAACCGATTGTTGTTTTACATGAAATCGCAATAGGTTTTTTTGATTTTTGCGCTTTTTTAAGAGCCTTTGATATTTCTTTAAAATTATGACCGTTTATTTTTAGATAATCCCATCCATAGCTTTTGAATCTTTTTTCATGATCATCTGAAACTGCCAAACTAGTTGGACCATCAATTGAAATAGAATTATTGTCAAAAAGTAAAATAAGATTTTTTAACTTCAGGTGTCCTGCAAGACTTAAAGCTTCATGACTAATCCCCTCCATTAAACAACCATCACCAGCTAAGACATAGGTTTTATGATCAATTATTTTTTTTCCAACTTGTTTTTTTAAAATTTCTTCTGAAATTGCAAAGCCAACTGCGTTAGATATTCCTTGCCCTAATGGTCCGGTAGTAGTTTCTATTCCAGTGTTAGGATGATACTCTGGATGACCTGCGCATATTGAGTCTAATTTTCTAAAATTTTTTATATTGTTTAATGATACACTTTTGTATCCTGTCAAATACAGAAGTGAGTATAACAACATAGATCCGTGACCAGCAGAAAGAACAAATCTGTCTCTGTTAATCCAGTTTGGGTTTTTTGGGTTAAAATTTAAAAAATCTTTAAAAAGAACTGTTGCAACGTCAGCCATACCCATAGGCATTCCTGGATGTCCAGAATTAGCCTTCTGAACTGCATCAATAGATAAAAATCTAATACAATTAGCTAATTCTTTATATTGTTTACTCAAAAAATTATCCTGTCTAGACTAAGAAGATTTTATTTAATAATAATATAATTATATATATATGAATTCTGTAATCGAAAAAGAAAAAAAATTAAATTTAGCGTTAACAAAATTAAAAAATCTCAATCTAAAAAATACTGGTATAAAAAAAAACATTGAAAATTTAGATGCACAGAAAAATCAATTAGAAATTGAAAAACAGGAATTAGAGGAAAAATACAAAAGTTTGGTTAATGACTATAATGATTTAAGTAATAAACTGAGTGAAATTCAGAATCATGAAAAACATGAGATAAAAAAGCAAGAGCAGTTTTCAGAAAAAATTGATGAATTAAATCAAGAAACAGATAATTTACTAGACGAAATAGATAAATGGCAAACGTAAGTATAAAATTTAATGGAAAAGAATTTTTGCTATCTTGTGATGATGGTCAAGAAGAGCATCTCGAGGAGCTGTTAATTCAAATTAATAAAAAATTTAATCAACTCAAAGATGATCTAGGAAATCTTGGAGAGAATAAGCTTTTATTAATTACAGCAGTAAAAGTAATGGACGAATATCACGAAACAAAAAAAAAAGTTGAACAAAAAAAAGAAGAATTAAAAAATCTTTCTAATAAATTTAAAGAATTAAAATCTTTAATATATGAATATAGAGATAAAAAGGAAATGGAAATTATTGAAATAAATAAAAACCACAATGAACTAAAAGATGAAATTGAAAAAAATCAAAAAAATTATGAAAAATTAATTGATGAAGCTGCTAATGAAATTTCAAGTTTTGTTGAAAAGGCAAGCTTAGAAGATTTATCTAAATAAATTCCTGTGAATAAATCAGAAATTAGAAAAGAAATATTAAAAATTAGAAAAAAAAATAGTTCTAAAAATCTAAAGATTAATTTTAAATCCATACTTCAGGTCTTAAAAAAATTCAGAAACACTGGCAAAATTATAGGTGGATACTATCCATATAATTATGAGGTTGATGTTATACAGATTTTAAAAAGACTTGATAAACATAATTACCAGCTTTCATTACCAAAGATAAAAAAAAATTCTCAAATGGATTTTTTTCAATGGTCCCTAAAAGATCCACTTGATATAAATAAATACGGGATTCCCGAACCTGTTTCCGATGTAATTAAACATCCAGATATTTTATTATTACCCCTAGTAGCCTTTGATAAAGATTTAAATAGAATTGGTTATGGTGGTGGATTTTATGACAGATATATAGAGAGATTAAAAAAAAAGAAAAAGATTCTATTAATAGGTTTGGCTTATTCTTTTCAAAAAGTAAAAAAAATACCAATAAATAAACATGATATCCAATTAGATTGTATAATCACAAACAAGTTTAAGATTTTAAAAAATTAATGAGAATATTATTTTTAGGAGATGTGGTGGGGATTTCTGGTTGTTCTAAGGTAACGAATAATCTTCTTGATCAAATAGAAAAAAATAAAATTGATTTTGTAATTATAAATGCAGAAAATGCTGCTGAAGCAGGAGTGGGGTTAACAAAAGAAATTTGTGAGGATTTTTTTAAATGTGGAGTAAACGTAATTACAACGGGAAATCATGTTTGGGACCAAAAAGAAATTATGAATTTTATTGAAAATGAAAATAGGTTACTTAGACCTAAAAATTTATTTGAACCTGCTCCTGGATTAGGATTTCAGATTTATACAATTGAAAATAACATAAAAGTTGGTGTTCTAAATTTAATGGGAAACGTTTTTATGAAAAAAAGTGACGACGTTTTTGAAACTTCAAAAAAATTTTTGAATAACTATAAATTAAAAGAAGATTATGATTATCTTATAGTTGACTTTCATGGAGAAATCACGAGTGAAAAAAATGCTATAGGACATTTTTTTGATGGCAAAGCTACGCTTGTAATTGGTACTCATACACATATACCAACAAACGATGCTAGACTTTTGAAAAATGGCACAGCTTATCAAACAGACGCAGGAATGTGTGGTGATTATGATTCAGTCATTGGAATGAATAAAGATAATTCGTTAAATAGATTTCTGAAAAAAGACTCTGTAAAACATTTTCCTGCGAAAGGTGATGCTACTTTAAGTGGAGTAATAGTTGATTGTGATTTAGAAACTGGATTAGCTAAAAAAATTAAAAGCTATATTTATGGAGGCATGTTAAATAATACATAATGAATTTATGGCAGGTCATTCGCATTGGGCAGGTATCAAACATAAAAAAGGAAAGGCTGATAAACAAAGGTCTAAAATTTTTTCAAAACTATCTAAGGAAATCACTGTAGCTGCAAAGCTTGGTGATAAAGATCCTGGTATGAATCCAAGATTAAGATCTGCAATTCAAGCAGCAAGATCTGCAAATATGCCTAAAGATAATATTGATAGAGCTATAGATAAATCATCAATAAACAATGAAATTAATTTTGAAAATTTAAGATATGAAGGATTTGGACCTGAAAAAGTAGCAGTTATAGTAGAGGCTCTCACAGATAATAAAAATAGAACAGCTTCAAAAATCAGAACTATTTTTCATAAAGCAGGAGGCAGTCTAGGTACCCAAGGATCAGCTTCGCACAACTTTAATCAATTAGGGGTAATTAAAATTGATAAAAAGGAGGTTTCTGAAGAACGTATTTTTGAATTAGCTATTGATGCGGGTGCTGATGAATGCAAATCAAAATCAGATTTTCATGAAATTCAATGTTCAGTTAATGATATTTATAATGTCAAAAAAGAATTAGAAAAAGAAATTTCCAATTTTGTATCTACCGAAATAGAATGGATACCTCTTAATAGTGTTAAAGTTACTGATGAAAAAAAAGAGGATTTGATAAACTTTTTTATGTCCTTAGAGGAGGAGGATGATGTACAAAACGTTTATTCAAATGTGGAGTTAAAAAAGTAAATTATGTTAATTATTGGAATAGACCCTGGTATTTCTGGATCCATCTGTTTTTTTGAAGATGGTAAGATTCTTGATGTTATTGAAATGCCCACAATGGCAGAAGGAAAAAAAAATAAAAAGCAAGTTAATGGATCTCAAATTTATAATGAAATTTTAAAAAGAATAACTAAAACTAAAAATCAGGAAATTAGAATTGTAATTGAGCAGGTTTCTGCAATGCCTGGCCAAGGAGTTACTAGTATGTTTAACTTTGGCCAATCTTTTGGTATACTAAAAGGCATTTGTTCAGCAATGCAATTACCAATGTATTTTGTAAGACCTGCAAAATGGAAAAAATATTTTAATCTTATAAATTCAGAAAAAGATGCTAGTAGGACTAAAGCAATTGAGATATTTCCTTACTTTTCACAACAATTATCTAAAAAAAAGGATTCTAATAAAGCTGATGCAATTTTAATTTCAAGTTTTTATCACGAAACTTACAAAATAGACGGTTAATACTAAGAGTATTAAGACAAAATCATGACACATTTAAGTGTGAGAAGACACCATGGAAGCAGATATTTCAACACAAGCGGTCGGCCTAGCATCTAGCGCTGATTTCTCCTTAATAAATTTATTTATCAGAGCAGACATTATTGTAAAATCGGTAATTATTTTATTAATTCTTTGTTCAATTTATTCTTGGGCAGTAATTATAGAAAAATTTAGATTATTCAAAAAAATAAATGAATCATCCGAAGAATTTGAAAAAAAGTTTTGGAATTCTAAATCTGCTGAGTCCATGTATAATAGTCTACCAACAGCCCTTGAAGACCCAATGGCATTAGTTTTCAAAGAAGCTATGCAAAGTTTACTTAAAAGAAAATCAAAGATAGATTTAAATGCAAGAATGACCACAATGTTAGAAACAGGAATTGAAAAACAAATGTCTAAAATTAGTAAAGGTTTTACATTTTTAGCTACAGTAGGCTCCACAGCACCGTTTATTGGATTGTTTGGAACTGTTTGGGGTATTATGAATTCATTTCAGTCTATTGCAATCTCAAGAAACACAAGCTTAGCAATAGTCGCTCCTGGTATTGCTGAGGCACTTTTTGCAACTGCTCTTGGATTACTAGCAGCTATACCTGCGGTTATTGCCTACAATAAATTTAATTATGACTCGATTAAATATTCCCAAAAGTTAGAAAATTTCTCAAAAAGGTTTCTAACAATAATTTAAAATGGCTTTTAAATTAAATCGTTCATCAAAAGAACCTATGAGTGAAATAAATGTTACTCCTTTTGTAGATGTGATGTTAGTGCTTTTGATTATATTCATGGTTACTGCTCCTTTGTTGACCGTAGGAGTACAAGTTGATTTACCAGAAAGTTCCGCAGATTCTCTTCCGGAGGAGACGGAACCTCTTACACTTACTATTAACTCCAAAGGTGAAATTTTTATACAGGAATCCAAAGTAGAATATGAGAAAATTATTGCAAAGGTTTTAGCTGTCTCAAAAAATAGGACGGATACAAGAATTTATGTTAGAGGCGACAAAACTATTAACTATGGAAGGGTACTTGAAATTATGGGTCTTCTGTCTGGATCTGGCTTCACTAAAGTAGCACTTATCTCAGAACCATATAAAGAAAGGTAAACAAAAGTGAGTAGAAGCATACTTATCTCTTCTGTTTTACATTTTATTTTGATTATTATTACAGCAATAAGCTTACCTTTTTTAGCAAAAAAACCAATTGACCTTCCTCCGATAGTATCTGTTGAGCTAATACAAATAACAGACAAAACAAATATTCCATTTGCTCCAAAAGCAAAAAAAACAATTGAAAAAATTAAGGAAAAAGAAAAAAAACTTGTTTCAGAACAGGCGCCACCCAAAAAGGTAAAGAAAATAAAACCAGATTCAATTCCAATGCCAGACGACAATGTTAAAAAAGTTAAAAAAATTGAGGAAGATAAACAAAATCCAGAGAAGATTGATAATGAAGTCAAGCAAGTTTCAGAATTTGAGAAGAAGGAATTATTTGACCCTAACAACATCGCAGCACTTATTGATAAGTCTAAAGTTGAAAGTTCTGATAGTATAAAAAAGACAAATAAAGTTTCACAGGATCAAGATAAAAATATTGAAAATAGTGGTTTAAGTTTAAGTGAAGAAGATGCACTTAAAGCTCAAATATTTGGTTGTTGGAGTATACCGTTAGGATTGCCTTACAACGAAAATTTGCTGGTTAGAATAAAATTGGAATTAAAACCTGACGGTAGTATTATTAGCTCAGAGATTTTAGACCATGCTAGAATGAATAAGCCAGGACAAGGTTTTTATAAAGTTTTAGCGGAAAGCGCTTTAAGAGCCATAAAACTTTGTCAACCACTAAGAGTCCCTTCGACAGGTTACGAAAGATGGAAGGATTTACAGTTGAATTTTGATGCAAGAGAGATGTTAGAGGGTTAATATCAATTATGATAAAAAAAATATTCTTACTTATTTTAATTTTTTTCCCATTTAATTCACACGGCTTAATTAAGGTTGATATTACCAGAGGAAACTTAGATCCTTTACCTTTGGCAGTTTCACCTTTAGCAATTGATGAAGAGTCAAAAAAACAGTTCGAAAAAATTTTAAGTAAAAAAGATATTGGATCAGAGATTTCGATAATTGTAGAGAGTAATCTTAAAACTTCTGGTTTATTTAATCCTTTAGATAAAGAGGCTTTTCTTCAAAAACCTGACATTGCAAACCTAAAACCTAGATTTGAAGACTGGAAATTAATAAAAGCTCAGGCATTAATTACTGGTAAAGTAAATTTCGTAGATGAAAAATTAAGAGTTGAATTTAGGTTATGGGATATTTTAGCTGGAAGAGAAATGATGGCATTAGCATTCACTACAGTCCCAACTAATTGGCGCAGAGTTGGTCATATTATTTCAGATAAAGTTTATGAAAGATTAACAGGGGAAAAAGGTTATTTTGATACAAGAATTATTTATGTAGCAGAGGAAGGCCCAAAAACACAAAGGGTTAAAAAATTGGCAATTATGGATCAAGATGGATTTAATAATAAATTTTTAACTCTTGGAAATGAACTAGTTCTTACTCCGAGATTTAACAAAACAAGTCAAATGGTAACCTACCTTTCCTATTTTAGAAATCTTCCAAGAGTTTATTTACTTGATATAGAGACAGGAACTCAAGAGGTGGTAGGTGATTTTCCAGGCATGACTTTTGCCCCAAGATTTTCTCCTGATGGAAAAAAGATCATTATGAGTTTTGCTAAGGATGGAAACTCTGATATTTACACGATGGATTTAGAAAACAGAGTTGTTGATAGAATTACAAATCATCCTTCAATAGATACTTCACCATCTTATTCTCCAGATGGAAAATATATTTCTTTTAACTCAGATAGAAGTGGTTACCAACAAATATATGTCATGGAAAGCAATGGAAAAAATGTTAAGAGAATTTCTTTTGGAAGAGGACTTTACGGTACTCCTGTGTGGTCACCAAGAGGGGATTTAATTGCTTTTACAAAATTACACAAAGGTAAATTTTACATTGGCGTAATGAGAACGGATGGATCGGGAGAGAGATTATTGACAGAAAATTTTTATCAAGAAGCACCATCTTGGTCTCCTAATGGAAGAGTTTTAATTTTTTATAGAGAAACAAAAACAGATGACAAAGGTGAGGGTTTCACCGCAAAATTATGGTCTATAGACCTTACAGGCTATAATGAGCGTCAGGTAAAGACTCCAACAGATGCTTCAGACCCATCTTGGTCATCTTTATTAAGTAATTAGATAAATTAGCTTGATTTTTAGACTTGAAACATCTATCTAATTGTGGAAGATTAAGATTAAGCAAATTGATCAAGGAGTTTTATGGAATTTAATAAAGTTTTAAAAAATGCAATTTTAGTTATTGTTGCATGTTTAGCACTATCTGCTTGTGCAACTAAAAAAGCAGGAACAGGCCAAATGCAAGGAGATGTATATACCGGCAATGACACTGTCGAATATTTAGCTTCTGGTGTACCTGACAGAGTATTTTTTGCTACAAATGAATCAGTATTAACTACTGCATCTAGAGAAACTTTACGAAAACAAGCTGCATGGTTAAGAAAAAATTCTAAAATTAATATTGTATTAGAAGGTCATGCAGATGAAAGAGGCACAAGAGAATATAACTTGGCTTTAGGAGAAAGAAGAGCTAATTCTGCTAAAGACTACCTTATGACATACGGCATTTCTTCTGAAAGAATTTCAGTTTTGAGTTATGGAAAAGAAAGACCAGTAGACTCAGGATCGAATCCATTGTCATGGTCTAAAAATAGAAGATCAGTTACTGTAAAAGCCAACTAATAAAATAAAATTTCAAGATCCCTAAGCTCAAAACTTAGGGGTCTTTTTTTTGCCATCATTATCTTTACTAATAATTAATTATGAAGTTTAAAAAAAAATTTATATTTTTAAAATCATTATTAATAACAAGTATATTAATAAATTTTAATGCAAAAGCTGATAACCACAATATTTACGAAGTTTTAAGTTTACTTCAAAAAGATCTAAAAACTTTAGAAAAAGCAGTTTACTCTCAGTCTACAATTTCATCTGAGGAAAACTCGTCTAGCTCTGTCTCTTCCGAGTCGAACTCTGAAGACGTATTAACAAGACATCTATTAAAACTCTCTGAAATTGAAAATCAATTTCAAGTTTTGACAAATAAGTTTGAAGAGATTAATTTTAAATTGGATAAATTATCCAATAGACTTTCAAAAGTGCAAGCTGATAATCAAATTAGATTTCAAGATTTAGAAAATTTAACACCACAAAATGATGCTAATAAAAAGGTTTCAAAAAATACTCAAGAAGAGTTGTTACCAGGAAGTTCTCAACCTCAAGATTTAGGAACAATTTCTTATAAAGACTCTTCAACAGAAGAAAAAACTCAAAAAATTGAGTCAGTTGAAACAACCGCATCAATTGTGACTGAAACATTTCAAGCAGAAGAGAAGATATTACCTAAAGTAACAATAGAAAAACAATATGCCTTTGCTACTAGTTTTTTAAAAAATGGTGATTATCCAACCGCCGAGAGAGCTTTTAGAGAATTTGTTTTAACAAACCCAGAACATGACTTAGCTGGTAATGCTCAATATTGGTATGCAGAAACTTTTAGAATTAGACAGCTTTATACTGATGCCGCGTCAGCTTATTTGGAGGGATATCAAAAATACCCTAAAGGGGAAAAAGCTCCTATAAATTTATTAAAGCTTGGTGTATCTATGGTTCAGATTGGAGAAAAGGATCAGGGTTGTAAAATGATAAATGGAGTTGAGAAGCAATATCCAGATGCAAAGCAATCTGTAATTCAAAAAGCAAAATATGAGTCTCAAAAATTTGAATGTAATAACCAAAATTCCTAAGCATTTTGAAAATAATTTAAAGAATCAAAAAATTAACCAAATTTATAGAAGGTTTGAAAAGAGATTAAATATCTCTAATAATTTTATTGTAGCAGTTTCAGGTGGTCCAGATAGCTTAGCATTAGCTTTTTTATCTAAAATATATTCAATTAAAAAAAGGTTAATAGCGAAGTTTTTTATAGTTGATCACAAGTTAAGACCGGAGTCCACCAAAGAGGCAAAAAAAGTGCAGAATATTTTAAAAAAACATTCAATTAGTTCTAAAATTTTAACCTGGGTTGGAAAAAAACCCCACAAAAATATTCAGTCAATAGCTAGGAAGAAAAGATATGAATTATTATTTGCTGAATCTAATAAACTTAAAATAAATAATATTTTATTAGGACATCACCAAAATGATTTGTTTGAGAACTTCATTATAAGAATGATAAGGGGTAGCGGTTTAAAAGGATTGGTATCTTTAGATAAAATAAAAAAAACTAATGGTAAAAATTTATTGAGGCCTTTAATCGATGAAAAAAAAGATGACTTAATGTTAGTTTCCAAAAAAGTTTTTAGTACTTATATCAATGACCCTACCAATCATGACGAAAAATATTTAAGAATTCATGTAAGAAAATTAATTAAAGAGTTTGAAAAAAAAGGTTTAGATAAAAAAAAATTTATCACTACTATTAAAAACTTAAAGCATTCTAACAATGTTGTAGATTTTTATGTGAAACAAAATTTAGAAAAAAACACTTTTTTCTCTAAAAAGGAAGATAAGTTATTTCTTAAAAAAGAGTATTTTGATCAACCGTTTGAGATAATTTTTAGGTCTCTTTCTGAGTCAATTAAACTTGTTGGTAAAAAATACAATTTTGTTAGGGGAAGGAAATTGAATAAGATTATATCAAATATTGAAAATAATCGAAAATATAAGCAAACTATAGGCGGTTGCATCATTGAAAAAGTAAATCAAACGATAATAATCTCAAAAGAGCGTTAGATTATTTACACATTGACCTAAATTGCCACTTGTTTAATTTATAATAATTCTTATTTTATACTCATGAATATGAAAAATATAGCAATGTGGGCAATAATAGTTTTTTTGACTATAGGTCTCTATAATATGTTTAAAAATCCTCAGACTAATAATAGAGGAGGAAATAAAGTTATATTCTCAGAATTCTTGACATCAGTTGAAAATGGTGAAGTTTTGAAAGTAGAAATTCAAGGCAATAATATAAAAGGGGTTTATTCAAACGGGAATAATTTCTCGACTTATTCACCTAACGATCCAAACCTTATAGAAAAACTTTCTGATAAGGGGGTAAGTATCTCAGCTGCACCTCTAGAGGAAAAAATGCCATCACTGTTTGGTGTTTTGCTCTCATGGTTTCCTATGCTTTTATTAATTGCAGTTTGGATTTTCTTTATGAGACAAATGCAAGGTGGCAAAGGTGGAGCAATGGGGTTTGGAAGGTCAAAAGCCAAAATGATGAATGAACTTAAAGGTAAAGTTACATTTAACGACGTTGCAGGTGTGGAGGAAGCAAAAGAAGAAGTAGAAGAAATAGTTGAATTTTTAAAAGATCCAAAAAAATTTAGCAGACTTGGTGGAAAAATACCGAGAGGTGCATTACTAGTTGGACCTCCTGGGACTGGGAAAACTTTATTAGCAAGAGCTATTGCTGGTGAAGCAGGAGTTCCTTTCTTCACAATTTCTGGATCTGACTTTGTAGAAATGTTTGTTGGAGTTGGAGCTTCAAGAGTAAGAGACATGTTTGAACAAGGTAAAAAAAATTCTCCTTGTATAATTTTTATTGATGAAATAGATGCAGTTGGAAGAAGTAGAGGCGCTGGGCTTGGTGGAGGAAATGATGAAAGAGAGCAAACATTAAATCAGTTACTTGTTGAAATGGATGGTTTTGACACTAACGAGGGAGTTATAATAATTGCTGCTACTAATAGGCCCGATGTCTTAGATCCTGCATTACTGAGACCAGGAAGATTTGACAGACAAGTGGTGGTTTCAAATCCAGATATAATTGGTAGAGAAAAAATTTTAAAGGTGCATGTTAAAAAAATTAAAATGGCTCCAGATGTTAATTTAAGAACTATTGCGAGAGGAACTCCAGGTTTTTCAGGGGCAGATCTTGCAAATTTAGTTAACGAGGCAGCATTATTGGCTGCTCGGAAAAATAAAAGAATAGTCACTTTAAATGAATTTGAGGATGCTAAGGATAAAGTAATGATGGGAGCAGAAAGACGCTCGATGGTTATGACAGAAGATGAGAAAAAATTAACTGCTTATCATGAGGGAGGGCATGCTTTGGTATCGTTTAATATGCCAAGTTACGACCCAATACATAAAGCTACGATAATTCCAAGAGGTAGAGCATTAGGTATGGTGATGAATTTGCCTGAGAGAGATAAACATGGACACTCAATTAAATATTTAAAAGCAAGATTGGCAGTATGTTTTGGTGGAAGAGTTGCAGAAGAAGTGATTTTCGGAAAAGACAATATCTCAACTGGAGCCGGTGGGGGAAACGGATCGGATATTAATCAAGCTACTCAGCTTGCTAGAGCAATGGTTACAAAATATGGAATGAGTGAAGAAATGGGTCCGGTGGAATATGGAGAAAATCAGGAAGAAGTATTCTTGGGAAGATCCGTTACTCAGACGCAATCTGTTTCTGAAGAAGTTGCCCGAAAAATAGATAAAGAAATAAGAAAATTAGTTGATGAAGGTTATAATAAGGCTAGACAAATTTTAACTGACAAAATTGATGATTTACATAAAATTGCCAAAGCTCTTATCACTTACGAAACTTTAACAGGTGAAGAAATTGAAAATATAATTAATAAAAATGTATATCCTACTGACAAACAAAATTTACAAGTCGAAGAAGATAAAGGTTCTGCCATGGGAGCGTTAGGCCTTAAACCAAAAATAGTTCACTAATTTTAATGCTTAGATATTACACAAGAGCGTGTAATTTCTACTATGGATCTAAATCAAAACTTTTAGTAAAAAAAAAAAAATCAATACCTTTAAGTGGTAATAATCAAATTTCATTTGATCATGTAGAATTGATTTCAAGAAAATCAAAAAAAAAAATTTGCATCAGTGAATTAAGTAAAGTATCTAAGTTTAAATTGAGGCAGATCAAAGAGGATCTAAAAAAAATTAGTTCAAAAAAAAAAAATTTTGCAAAATTAAAATTTTCAAAATTACCCAATATAATGGGTATACTAAATCTCACCCCAGATAGCTTTTCTGATGGAGGTAAATTTAATAAAAAAAATAAAGGGATTAAGCAAGCATTTAAGATGTACAATTCTGGAGCAAGTATAATAGATGTTGGGGGAGAGTCTACGAGGCCAGGCTCTAAAGGAGTAAATACTAAAGTAGAATGGAATAGAATAAACAAAATATTAAGATCCATTTGTAAAAAATTCCCTGTATCATTAGATACCAGAAAATCTGAAATTATGGAAAAAGGAATTAATTATGGTGTAAAGATAATAAACGATGTGTCTGGTTTTAATTATGACTTGAACACTCTAAATATTTTAAAAAAAAACAAGACTCCTTTCGTTATTCATCACTCGCGTGGCACACCTGATAATATGCAAAAAAATCCAATTTATAAAAATGAATTATTAGATATTTATGATTTTTTTGAAAAAAAAATTACATTTTTAAGATCTATTGGCATAAAGCATAACAATATTATAATTGATCCAGGTATTGGATTCGGAAAAAATTTGAAACATAATATGAGTTTAATCAAGAATATTTCTATTTTCCACTCCCTTGGTTTTCCTATACTTGTTGGTAATTCAAAAAAAAAATTTATAAAAGAATTGTCAGGAAAAAATGATACAAAAAAAAGATCTGGAGGAACTGTGGCCTCATCTCTATATCTTATGATGCAAGGAGTGCAAATTCTAAGAATTCATGACGTTGATGAAATATTTCAAGGGATAAAAGTTTTTAAAGAATTAATAAAATAAGAATGACAAAAAAATATTTTGGTACAGACGGAATAAGGGGAGCAATCAATAGTAAAAACATAAATGGTGATATGTTTTTTAAATTTGGTTTAGCTTCAGGGACATATTTTAAGTCACAAAAAAAAAAAACACAGACCGCTATAATTGCCAAGGATACGAGATTGTCAGGTTACACTTTAGAGCCAGCATTAGTTTCGGGATTAACTTCTGCTGGAATGCATGTTTATACACTAGGACCTTTGCCAACAAATGGTTTAGCTATGCTTACCAAGGCTATGCGAGCCAATATGGGTATAATGATTACTGCGTCTCATAATCAACATTATGACAATGGACTTAAATTATTTGGTCCTGATGGAATGAAATTGTCTGACAAAATAGAAAAGAGGATTGAAAATTTGATTGACAAAAAAATTTATAAAAATCTTTCTAACCCTGAAAAGTTGGGCAGAGTAAAGAGATTAGAAAGTGGCACAAAGAATTATATTAAGATTTTAAAAAAAAACTTTACAAAAGCTTTTAATCTTAGGGGGTTAAGGATCGTAATTGATTGCGCGAATGGAGCAGGATATAAAGCGGGACCAGAATTGTTGAGATCTTTAGGAGCAACAGTTTTTTCAATAGGTGTAAATCCTAATGGACTCAATATAAATAAAAATTGTGGTTCAACTTTTCCAAACAATATCAGAAATGCAGTAAAGAAGTATCGGGCACATATAGGTATTTCTTTAGATGGAGACGCAGATAGAATTATCATGTGTGATGAACTAAGCAATATTGTAGATGGTGATCAAATTATTGCTGCAATTGCGACTCGATGGAAAAATAAAAGAATGCTCAAAGGAGGGGTGGTTGGCACTTTAATGTCTAATTATGGTTTAGAAAAGTATTTAAAACTTCAAAACATTAAATTTATCAGAGCAAACGTTGGGGACAGATATGTTAAAGAAAAAATGCAAAAAAATAATTTCAATCTAGGTGGGGAACAGTCTGGACATATTATTTTAGGAAAATTTGCAACAACTGGGGATGGATTATTGGTTGCGCTAGAATCTCTTTTTGCAATAAGAAAAGGTAAAAAGGCAAGTGAATTTTTCAATAAATTCCAAAAAATTCCTCAAGTTTTAAAAAATATTGAAGTAAAAGATAGATCAATAATCAACAACATTGAGGTAAAAAGATCAATTAAAATTGCAGAAAGATTAATGAAAGGTCATGGAAGGATATTAGTAAGAAAATCGGGAACGGAATTGAAAATTAGAGTTATGGGAGAGAGTGAAAATAAAAAGCTTCTTAATCAATGTATAGATATTATTTCAAAAAAAATTAGATAAATTGAAACCAAAATCAAAAATATTAATTATAGCAGGTTCTGACTCCTCTGGTGGTGCAGGAATTCAGGCAGATATAAAAACTGTAACTGCATTAGGCTCATATGGAATGACAGCAATAACAGCTGTGACAACTCAAAATACCAAAGGTGTAAAATCTATAGTCCCTATTTCCCCTAAGGAAATATTAAGTCAAATTATCTTTACTTCGAGGGATATTAAGCCAGATGCAATTAAAATTGGAATGCTTCACTCATCAAAAGTTATAGAGCATGTAATACAGTCTTTAAATAAAATTAAGATTAAAAAAATAGTACTTGATCCTGTAATGGTGGCGAAAGGGGGGGCTAAATTAATAGATAATAGCGCTATTGATTTAATAAGAATAAAATTGATTAAAAGAGTTACTTTAATTACGCCGAACATTCCAGAGGCTGAAATTTTAACTGGATTAAAAATTAAAAATAAAGATGACATGATAGTTGCAGCAAATAAATTGATAAATTTTGGAGCTAAAAATGTACTGATTAAAGGAGGACATCTCAAATCAAAAAAAGTAAAAGATATTTTTTTAAGTAAATCAGATCTTAAAATTTTTGTAAGCTCAAGATACAATACCAGAAATACTCATGGCACTGGCTGCACTTTATCAAGCGCAATAACAACTTTTTTATCATGTGGAAAACCTATTAAGAAAGCTTGTGAACTCGGAATTAAATATGTAAATTTTGCAATATTAACAAATCCAAATTATGGAAAAGGTCATGGACCAATTAATCATCTAAACTCAGTGAAATTAAAAAAAGAATTTGAATAATGAAAAATATTGTAGTTGTTGGCTCTCAATGGGGAGACGAGGGAAAGGGTAAAATAGTAGATTGGCTCTCAGAACAAGCAGATGTTGTTGTTAGGTTTCAAGGAGGTCATAATGCAGGCCACACATTAGTAATTGATGGAATTACATATAAACTTAGATTATTGCCATCAGGAATAGTAAGAAAAAATAAAGTTTCTATAATAGGCAATGGAGTTGTAGTTGATCCTTGGGCCTTATTAGAAGAAATTGACGAAATCAAAAAAAAAGGAGTTAGTGTTTCTGTCGATAACTTCATTATTTCTGAATCTGCAAATTTAATATTACCTTTTCATAGAGAGATGGACGAAATAAGGGAAGATACTGCTGGAAAAGGAAAAATAGGAACAACAAGAAGGGGTATTGGACCTGCTTATGAAGACAAGGTTGGAAGAAGATCAATAAGAGTTATGGATCTTAGATCAGAACAAAATTTAGATCAAAGATTGGAGTCAGTATTACTTCATCACAATGCAATTAGAAAAGGATTAGGTAAAAAAATTTTTGAAAAAGATCAATTAAAAAAAGATTTGTTAAAAATTGCTCCTGAAATACTTAAGTTTTCTCAACCAGTATGGTTAAAAATAGATCAATTTAAAAGACAAAAAAAGAGAATATTATTTGAGGGAGCTCAAGGAATTTTATTAGATGTAGATCATGGAACTTATCCATTTGTTACATCTTCTAACACTGTTGCATCAAGTGCATCAACTGGAACTGGCTGTGGACCAAATTCTATAAACTATGTATTGGGAATAACTAAAGCATATACTACTAGAGTAGGAGAAGGGCCTTTTCCAACGGAACTAAAAGATGACATTGGTGAATTATTAGGTACAAGAGGAAAAGAATTTGGGACTGTAACAAGCCGAAAAAGAAGATGTGGATGGTTTGATGGAGTGTTAGTAAGACAGACTATTAAAATTTCAGGAATTGATGGGATTGCATTAACAAAATTAGATGTTCTAGATGAATTGGACGAAATTAAGATGTGTATACAATATGATCTTGATGGAAAAAATATTGATTACCTACCAGCTGCAGTAGATGATCAATTAAAGATAAAACCCATTTATAAAACTTTCCCTGGATGGAAAACACAAACAAATGGAATAAAAAATATTGAGGAACTACCTGAGAATGCAAAAAAGTATATTTATGCAATAGAAGATTTCGTAGAAACAAAAGTATCTAGTATTTCTACTAGTCCCGAGAGAGATGATACAATATTGATTGAGAATCCCTTTGAAGTTTAATTTACGGTAAGTAGATTTTTTGATTTAGCTAAAAGTAACATATGCTTTTGTAATTTTTCAAAAGCTTTATTTTCGATTTGTCTCACCCTTTCCCTACTAATTTTATATTTTTTACTTAAATCCTCAAGAGTTGATGGATTCTCATTTAATCTTCTAGAATATAGAATTTCTTTTTCTCTTTCATTTAAAATTTTAATTGAATCTTTTAATAAATCTTTTCTTTGCTCCATTTCTTCCTGATGTGCAAATTTAAGATCGTGATCTAATTCTTTATCTACCAACCAATCTTGCCATTCGTCACCATCTTCACCAACTTGTGCATTTAGTGAAAATTCTTTTCCTGACAACCTACGATTCATTGAAATAACTTCTTCTTTACTTACAGCAAGTTTGTCTGCTATTTCACTTACATGTTCGTTTCTTAAATCACCTTCTGACTGAGGTGCAATTTGATTTTTTAATTTTTTCAAATTAAAAAATAATTTTTTTTGAGCAGTAGTTGTTCCTATTTTTACCAAACTCCAAGATCTTAAGATATATTCTTGAATAGATGCCTTTATCCACCACATCGCATATGTTGCTAGTCTAAAACCTTTTTCTGGTTCAAATTTTTTTACAGCTTGCATTAAACCTACATTACCCTCAGATATCATTTCATTTACTGGTAAACCATATCCTTTATATCCCATAGCTATTTTTGCAACTAATCTCAGATGGCTTGTAACTAACTTCTCTGCGGCTTTGACGTTTCCATTATTTTTCCAATTTTTAGCAAGCATATATTCCTCCTCAGCATCTAACATTGGAAATTTTTTTATTTGCTCCAAATATGCAGATAACCCACCTTCATTACTTAATATTGGAAGATTATTTTTAAAAGCTGTATTCATTATCAGTTTATCTAATTAATATTTATTTTTTTTCAATATTTTATTTTCTAGTATTTCTAAGTAATTTTATAATTATCTTAAGTTCTTGTGGCAAAATTGAGTTAAATATCATTTCTTTGTTCTTTTTTGGATGAATAAAACCAATAGTTTTTGCATGAAGAAATTGCCGATTAAGATTCATAAGACAATCCTTTAACAATGGATCTATATTATTTATTTTTTTAAATTTTTTTTTATATTTATCATCACCTACAATACTGTTGCCTAAATAATTCATATGAACTCTTATTTGGTGTGTTCTTCCAGTTTCTAATTTGCACTCTAGCAAGCTTAAGGTTGGGGTATTTTTATTTTCAAAAAGTTCAATTGTTTTATAATTTGTAATAGCCTTTTTACCTTTTGAATTGCTGACTTCCATCATTTGTCTATTCTTTGAACTTCTGCTAATTAAAGTTTCAATCCTACCTTTTGAGGGTCTAATTTTTCCCCAAATTAATAGTTGATAAATCCTTGTAATAGAATGCTTACTAAATTGCATTGATAAATCTTCGTGAGCTTGATTATTTTTTGCTATTACTACTAAGCCAGAAGTATTTTTATCTATCCTATGAACTATCCCAGGCCTAAGTTCATCACCAATATTTGATAAAGAATTTTTATCATAATTAATCAGCGCATTAACAATTGTGTTATCAAAATTCCCTGCACCAGGGTGCATTATTATTCCAGAGGGTTTATTTAAAACTATTAGATCTTCATCTTCATATACAATGTCTAATTTAAATTTGAAGGGCTTGAGTGAAGCCTTTTTAGGCTCAGGTATTATCAAGTTTATATTGTCACCGAAATTAATTTTTTTAGAGGGATCTATTATAATTCTATCATTGAGACTTAAATGTTTGTCTAAAATTAAATTTTTAACCCTTGTTCTACTTATGCTCTTTTCTTTTTTGTTGATAAAAACATCAACACGAAGGTTTTTATCCTTTTCCTCTACAATCAAATTTATTTTTTTTTTCATAAAATGTTATATTAATATTATATGCGCTTGTAGCTCAACTGGATAGAGCGCCTGACTTCGGATCAGGAGGTTCTGGGTTCGACTCCTAGCAGGCGCACCAATCACTCACCCATATTTATTAAAGTTCCTTTAATACGCGCTCTCAAAAAAGAGAAATAAAATAAACTTATTCCTAAAGATAGATAGATTAAATTCAATAAATAAGCCTGCTTTAAATTCTCATAATTAATAGAATTGTTTAAAAGAATGTTTCTTGTTTCATCAAATATATAAACTAAAGGAAGTCCTTTTGCTATAATTTGAAAAAAGTTTGGCAAAATTTCTATAGGGTAATATATACAACCTAGCGGAGCTAATAAAAATAGAGATGACCAAGCAATATTTTCAAAGGAGGGACCAAATCTCATAAGGCCCGCACTAACAAATAAACCTAAAGTTATTCCAAAGATATATAAACTTAAAAACAATAATAGCAAGGGAAGCCCTAATTCTAAAATTGAAATCCCAAAGAGAGGAGATGTTAAGATGATAGCAGGAACTAATCCGATTAAAGTTCTTATTAAGGCAGTAAAGATTAGAGAAATAATAATTTCTTTAAGTTTTAAGGGTGCAATAAATAAATTAGTAAAATTTCTACTCCAAATTTCCTCTAAAAATAGCATATTAAAACTAATACTTGATCTAAAAAGAATGTCATAAAGTATTGCACATGTAAGGATCACTCCAAGAGTATCATTATAATAATCGCTATAAATTGAAAAAAATTTAGAAATAAAACCCCAAAGAATTATTTGTATCGTTGGCCAATAAACAAGATCTAATATCCTTGGTAAAGAACTTTTAATTAAATAAAAATGTCTTAGAAATAGACCATGCATTTTATTTAGATTCATATTTTTTTCCTTGTAAGTTTTAAAAAAACTTCTTCCATATTTTTTCGACCATGTTTTTTTATTAATTTTTCAGTACTACCCTGATCTATGATAGAGCCACTATTCATCATTAAGACTGAAGAGCACAATCTCTCTACTTCTGACATATTATGTGAAGCAAGCAAAATTGAAGTTCCTTTTTCCTTTTGATAATCCTCTAAAAAACTCCTGACAAAATCGCCTGTTTCAGGATCTAGAGAAGCTGTAGGTTCGTCTAATAATAATACTGGCGGATCATTAATAATTGATTTAGCAAGACTCACTCTATTTTTTTGTCCAGAAGAAAGCTCTCCTGTAATCTTATTTATAATCTCATCTAGCCTTAATTTTTCAGAAAGATATTCAATTTTTGATACGAGATTTTTTACGTCGTAAAGTTTTCCATATACGACTAGATTTTGTTTAACAGTTAATTTTTTTGGCAGCTCAACATAAGGTGAAATAAAATTAAGATTATTTAATAATTCAACTCTTTCTTTTTCTATGTCTATTCCATTTATCAGCACTTTGCCACTTGTAGGCTTTAATAACCCTAGGATCATTCCGATAGTAGTTGTTTTTCCGCAACCGTTAGGTCCAAGAATTCCAATAATTTCATTTTTATTTACTTTAAAAGAAATATCTTTTACAGCTTTTTTTTTTTCGTAAAATTTTGATAATCCAATAACTTCTAGAGGTGTCTGCATTAAAATTTTGAAGCTCTTATTAATCTATCGTTTATAGTTTTACCTAATCCTTTATTTGGAATTTTGGCAACTGCTATAGATTTATATTTTTTTTTTTTTATTTTTCTTAAAACACTGTATAAATTTTTTGCAGCTTCTTTCAAGTTATCTGTTTTTGATAAATAATAATGATTTGGTTGAGCTTCTTTTTTTTTATTAATTAATAAAAAAGCTTCCTTGTCTTTAGTATTTTTTGCATTTAATCTTATTGGAATGCCAGGAGAATAATGAAGTTTTATTTGACCTGGGGCAGAAATTTTAGAAGGTTTATTATTTATTAAAATTTTTTTATTTAATGCTTTTTCAATAGTAGCAACATCTAAACCGCCTAATCTTAAAATTTTTGGTTTATTTCTAATATCAATTATTGTTGACTCAAGACCAATAGACGATTTTCCACCTTCTAGAACAAATTTTATTTTTTTCCCAAAATCTTCTTTCACATCATTTGTACAAACAGGGCTAATTTGAGATGAAATATTAGCACTAGGGGCTGCAAGAGGAAATTTTAGCACTTTAAGTAAACTTCTCGTGATAATGTGTTTTGGAAACCTAACTGCAAGAGACTTTTTTTTGTTAGTAGCAATTTTTGAGATTTTAGAATTTTTTTTTAAATTCAAGATGAATGTGATTGGGCCAGGACAAAATCTTTTATATAGCTTAAGAAAATTATCATTAAAATTACAATCTTTTTTCATTTTTTTATAATTATAGTAATGCACTATGAGAGGGTTGTATTTTGGTCTTTTTTTTAATCTAAATATTTTCTGACAGGCTTGATCTGAATAAGCGTTTCCTGCCAGTCCATAAACTGTCTCTGTGGGAATAGCCACACACTCCTTTTTATTTAAGAGATTTTGTGCTTTTTTAATATTTGCAAGATTAATTTTCATGTATTAATTGAGAGTAATATATGAAAGATAAAAATTTTCCAAATAATTATGAGTCATTATCTCTTGAAGAATTAACCAATAAAGCTAACAAGATGATTGAGGATTTAGAAAGTCAAAAAAATTTAGATACTTCTAAAGAAAAATATCAAAGATTATTAAAACTTAACAATATTATTGAAAAGAAATTTAAAAATAGTGCTAAAAATATTAATGAAAAAACGAAAGAAAATATATTGAAGATTATATCTAAGAAAAATGCAAAAAAAGTTAAATAAAATCGCTAAAGACACTAATTCATTTTTAAAAAGTTTTATAAATAAACAAAAAAAATCAGAATTAATCACTGCTATGCAATATGGTTTATTTTCAGGTGGTAAAAAAATTAGATCAAAAATTTTAGTTGATATTGGCTATCTATTTAAAATAAACTACAAGTCATTAATTATAATAGGTTCTGCAATAGAATGTATTCATGCTTATTCACTAATTCATGATGATCTACCTTGTATGGATAATGACACTATTAGAAGAGGAAAGCCTTCCACACATGTTAAATTTGGAGAGTCAACAGCTGTCTTAGCTGGCAACTCTCTTTTAACTATGGCATTTGAAATTTTAAGTCATAAAGATTTAAAAATTTCTGAAAAAACTAAGATTAATTTGATTAATAAAATTTCTAAAAGCTCAGGACACCTTGGTATTGCGGGTGGTCAGTACTTAGATTTAAGTTACGAACATAAAAAAATTTCAGAAAAAAAAATTATCGAAATGGAAATAAAAAAAACAGGAAAACTTTTTAGTTTTTGCTGCGCTGTTCCTTTAATTCTTAAAAAAAAGAATAAAAAAGAAATTAAAAAATTTGAAAATATAGGTGCAGATATCGGTCTACTATTTCAAGTTGCTGATGATTTGATTGATTATAAAGGAAATGCAAAAACTGCTGGAAAAAAAACTGGAAAAGATAAAAAAAAGGGTAAAGCGACACTAATTAGTTTACTAGGATATAAAAATACTATTAAATATGCTAATAAGTTAATTTTTAAGACAAATAATAAATTAAAAAAATATGGTTCAAATTCAAAAAATTTGAATGAAACATTAGATTATATTTTAAATAGAAATAAATGAAAAGTAATTACGAATTTTTAGATCAAATTAATTTTCCATCAGATTTAAAAAAAATACCCGAGTCTAAATTGCAAAAAGTAGCTGATGAATTAAGAGAAGAAATGATAGAAGCTGTATCGGTTACGGGAGGACACTTGGGTGCAAGCCTCGGCGTTGTTGAACTAAGTGTTGCAATACATTATATTTTCAATACCCCAAATGATAAATTGATATGGGATGTTGGGCATCAATCTTACCCTCATAAAATTTTAACTGGAAGAAAAGATAAAATCAGATCAATAAGACAAGGAAAAGGTCTTTCTGGTTTTACTAAAAGATCAGAAAGTGAATATGATCCTTTTGGAGCAGCACATAGCTCAACTTCAATATCATCTGCTCTTGGTATAGCAGTAGCAAATAAACTATCTAATAAATCAGATAATGTAATCGCTGTAATTGGAGATGGTGCTATGAGTGCTGGTATGGCTTATGAAGCAATGAATAATGCAGGTGCGTCTAAAACTAAAATGATTGTCATTTTAAATGATAATGATATGTCAATTGCTAGACCAGTTGGGGCAATGGGCACATATTTGGCTAAGATTTTTTCTGGCAAAATTTATTTTAGCTTGAGAGAAACTATTAAATTAATTACATCAGCTTTTTCAAAAAGATTCAGTGCCAAAGCAGGAAAGGCAGAAGATTTACTTAGATCAGCTGTAACAGGTGGAACATTATTTAGTTCATTAGGATTTTATTATATTGGACCTATTGATGGACATGATTTAAATTCTTTAATTCCAATTTTAAAGAATGCCAGAGACACAAAACATGATGGGCCAATATTAATTCATATTAAAACAAAAAAAGGAAAAGGATATTCATTTGCGGAAGAGGCAAAAGATCACTTTCATGGGGTATCTAAATTCAATGTTAAAACTGGGCAACAAGCTAAAAGTATAAGTAAAATACCTTCTTATACCAAAGTATTTTCTGATACTTTGATACAACATGCTAAGAAAGATAGTAAAATTGTAGCTATAACTGCAGCTATGCCCGACGGAACAGGTTTAGGAAACTTTGGTAAAGAATTTCCTGAAAGAACTTTTGATGTTGGAATTGCTGAACAACATGCTGTGACATTTGCAGCAGGTTTGGCAACTGAAAACTATAAGCCTTATGCAGCGATTTATTCTACATTTTTACAAAGAGCATATGATCAAGTAGTCCATGATGTAGCAATCCAAAGTTTGCCAGTTAGATTTGCAATAGACAGAGCAGGACTTGTAGGTGCAGATGGATCTACACATGCTGGAAGTTTTGACATTACTTATTTATCAACACTTCCAAATTTTGTTATAATGGCCCCAAGTGATGAGGCAGAATTAGTTAAAATGATAAATACTTCAATTGAAATAAATGATAGACCCAGTGCATTTAGATATCCACGAGGAATTGGCATAGGTTCTGTTTTGCCCCCAATTAATGAGAAAATAGAGATTGGAAAGTCTAAAGTTATTCAAGAAGGAAAAAAATTAGCCATATTAAACTTTGGGACAAGATTGAATGAGACTTTAAAAGCTTCTGAAAATTTAAAAAAAAAAGGAATTGATGTTACAATTGTGGATGCAAGATTTGCAAAACCCTTAGATGAAAACCTTATTTGGCAATTGGCCACTACGCATGAAGCTATTATGACTATTGAGGAGGGATCCATAGGAGGTTTTGGATCTCATGTAATTAATTTTTTAACAAAAAAAGGGTTAATGGATAACAATTTAAAGTTTAGATCAATGATTTTACCAGATATTTTTATTGATCAAGATACACAAGATAATATGTATAAATTTGCAAATCTAGACTCAATATCAATAGAAGAGAAAGTTTTAGATTTACTAAATTCTAATATCATTTTACAAAAACAAAAATAATTATTTCAACTACATTGTGCTTTGTTCATTAGATAATGATCAAGCAAAACACAAGACAACATAGCTTCACCAACCGGTACAGCTCTAATACCTACGCAAGGATCATGCCTGCCTGTTACGGATATGGTAGTATTTTTTCCAAATTTATTAATTGTTTTTCTACTCTTTAGAATTGAGGAAGTAGGTTTTACAGCAAATGATACGATTATTTGTTGTCCAGATGAAATACCTCCAAGAATTCCACCAGCATTATTTGAACTAAAATTCATATTTTTTTTATTTTGTGAAATTTCGTCGGAATTTTCTTCACCAGACAATTGAGCAGAATTCATGCCTGACCCTATATTGACTCCTTTGACAGCATTTATGCTCATCATAGCTGAAGCAATATCTGAGTCTAATTTTGAATAAATAGGTGCACCTAAACCTGCTGGGATACCATCAGCTCTTACTTCGATTATTGCACCACAAGAAGATCCAGCTTTTCTTATACTTAGTAAATATTTTTCCCATATCTTTAACATTGATTTATCTGGGCAAAAAAATGGGTTTTTATTTATAATTTTATTACTCCATTTTGTTGTATCGCAACCAAGAATACCAAGTTGTGTTACTGCACCAGAAATTTGAAATTTTTTACCCAATTTTTTTTCTAAAACTTTTTTAGCAATTGCTCCAGCAGCAACTCTTGCTGCTGTCTCCCTAGCAGAGGATCTTCCACCTCCTCTATAATCTCTAATTCCATATTTTTTATAATAAGTAAAATCAGCATGCCCTGGTCGAAATTTATCTTTGATATTTTTATAATCCTTTGATCTTACATCTTCATTATAAATTATTAGAGAAATGGGGGTTCCTGTGGTTTTACCCTCGAAGACACCAGATAAAATATGAACTTTATCATTTTCTTTCCTTTGAGTAGTGAACTTAGACTGACCCGGTTTCCTCTTGTCCAATTCCTTCTGAATATCTTGATCTTTTAGCTGAATTAATGGAGGACAGCCATCAATTATACAGCCAATTGCAGGTCCATGGGACTCTCCCCATGTAGTAAAACGAAATAACTTTCCAAAAGTATTAAATGACATTATCTATATTGTATAGATTATTTTGTTAAAATTATGAATCAAAAAAACTCATTAGGCCTAAATAAATGCTTTCTAGAACTCGATGATCCTTTTGAGTTATTCGAAAAATGGTTTGACGAGGCTAAAAAGAAAGAAATAAATGACCCTAATGCATTGGCTTTAGGAACTGCCAATAAGGAGAGCATTCCATCAGTAAGAATGGTTCTACTTAAGGGTTTTGATAAAAATGGATTTGTTTTTTATACTAATTTAAATAGTCAAAAGGGAAATGAGTTAAAAGAAAATCCAAATGCTTCAATGTGTTTTCACTGGAAAAGTTTGTTGAGACAAATAAGAATTGTTGGAACTTTAAAACAAGTAGAAGATAAAGTTGCTGATGATTACTATAATACTAGAGCGTATGAAAGTAGGATAGGGGCTTGGGCATCTAAACAAAGTAGTATATTAAAAAGTAGGAACGAATTATTAAATAATTTAGAAAATTATAAAAAAAAATATAATGATAAAGACAACGTACCAAGACCTAATTATTGGACTGGATGGAATTTAAAACCATCTAGTATTGAATTTTGGCTTGATGGAGAAAATAGAATACATGAAAGGCTGAAATACATTTTAGATAAAAACAATAATTGGGGTAAAAGCCTTTTAAGTCCCTAAAAATTTCTTGTCAAACTAAAAGATGTTAAGTTTTCAAGAATATTTTTTTCTTCACAATCGTTAAAAACTGATAAAGAATTAGATGCTATATTGATATAGTGTTTAGCTTTTTGATAGCAAGCTTCAATAATATTATATTTTTTTATTAAGGATAAAGAATAAGCTAAATCATTAGCATCTCTAAGGTTCTTAGAAAAAACATCTTTAAGTTTTACTTTCTCTAAATCATTAGCTTTTTGAAATAATAAAATTATAGGAAGAGTTATTTTACCCTCATAAAAATCTTGCCCAATTTTTTTCCCAAATAATTTAAGATCTGAATTATAATCTAAAGTGTCATCAGCTATTTGAAATGTAAGACCTAAATTTCTTCCATAAAATTCTAAAGCTTCTTTTTCTTTAGTTTTCATATCAGATAAAATAGCTCCTACCTTTGTAGCAGCAGCAAATAATTCAGCAGTTTTTGCTGATATAATTTTTAAATACGTTTCTTCTAACATGTCAACTTCCCCCTGATGTTGAAGTTGTAAAATTTCACCTTGAGCAATTTTTGATGACGTTGAAGATAATAATTTTAAAACTTCTATATTTCCATCTTCCACCATCATTTCAAAACATCTACTAAGCAAATAATCCCCAACCAAAACTGAGGAGTGATTATCCCAAATTCTATTCAAAGTTTTTTTGCCTCTTCTAACAGAACCATTATCTATAACATCATCATGCATTAAAGTTGCTGCATGAATTAATTCAACACATGCAGCCAGATTTATATCTCTAGTACCTTTTGAATAACCACACATTTTAGCAGAACCTAAAGTCAGTAACGCTCTAAGTCTTTTGCCGCCTGTATCTAAGTGGTAATTTGTCATTTTTTGGACTAATTCTACATTACTCGTTAGTTTAAATTTTATCTTTTCTTCAACTAATAATAATTTATCCTCAACCGAGTCTTTGAGTTGAAAATATGAATTATTAATTTGGTTTTTAAGCTGAATTACAGTTCCCATTTAATAGAGCAAACTAGTATAATAACTTTATTTTTATTACTTATCAATTGACGCACCTGAAACTTCAATTATAAGGTGTCTTTATATTCATTAAAAAATTCTATAAGGATAAAAAATGTTCTCATTTTTTAAAAAGAAAAAAATTATTCCACATATTAAATTAAGTGGAGTTATTGGTAACGTCGGAAAGTTTAAGCAGGGAATAGATTTTTCTGGTCAAGAGGATATTATTTTAAAAGCTTTTTCGGTCAAAAAAGCACCTTGTGTTGCAATTACAATAAATTCACCTGGTGGATCTCCAGTTCAATCTCATTTGATTTATAATTTTATAAGGCAACAAGCTAAAAAAAATAAAAAAAAAGTTATAGTTTTTGCTGAAGATGTTGCGGCATCTGGCGGGTACTTAATTGCATGCGCTGGTGATGAGATATATGCAAATTCTAGTTCAATCATTGGCTCTATAGGAGTAATTTATTCTTCTTTTGGTTTCACTGAACTAATCAAAAAAATTGGTGTTGAAAGAAGAGTTCATACTGCGGGTAAAAATAAAAGTACTCTGGACCCTTTTCTTGATGAAAAAAAAGAGGATATAGAAAGACTTAAAAATATCCAGTTAGATTTGCACAAAGATTTTATAGAAGTTGTCGAAAAAAGTAGAGGATCTAAACTTAAAAAATTAGAATTAGAATTATTCTCAGGAGAGTTTTGGTCTGGCAGCAAAGCCAAAGAGCTTGGTTTAATAGATGAAGTTGGAGATGCCAATAAAGTATTAAGAGAAAAATTTGGAGAAGATATAGTAATTAAAAAATTTGAAAAATCTAAAAGCTGGTTAAGTAAAAAATTATCATCATCAAATGATAATCTAGATCAATTGGTAAATATACTAGATGAAAAGTCTGTCTGGCAAAGATATGGTCTCTAAAAAAAATAAAAAACCAAAGTTTCAAACTTTTCAAGATACAATTTTAAATCTTCAAAAGTTTTGGAGCAAGCATGGTTGTATAATTTTGCAACCATACGATATGGAAATTGGAGCAGGAACATTTCACCCTGCTACTACCCTAAGGTCTCTTGGACCTAAACCATGGAAGGCGGCTTATGTGCAACCCTCAAGAAGACCATCGGATGGAAGATATGGTGACAATCCAAATAGACTTCAACATTATTATCAATTTCAAGTAATAATAAAACCTTCTCCTTCTAATATTAAAAAATTATATTTAAATAGTTTATCTGTAATAGGCATTGATCACAGAAATCATGATATTAGATTTGTTGAGGATGATTGGGAGAGTCCGACCTTAGGAGCTGCCGGACTAGGTTGGGAGGTTTGGTGTGATGGTATGGAGATAACTCAATTTACTTATTTTCAACAAATGGCTAGCTTTGAATGTAAACCAGTTTCTGTAGAAATCACATATGGTTTAGAAAGAATTTGTATGTTCACACAACAGAAAAAAAATGTTTATGATTTGGTTTGGAATAACGAAAATGTTGAATATAGAGAAGTTTTTTATCAATCTGAAAAAGAGTTTTCAGCTTATAATTTTGAATACGCTAATACAGAAAATCTTTTTAATATGTTTGATATGTTTGAAGGTGAGGCAAAAGCATTGGTATCAAAAAAAATATCCTTGCCTGCATATGATCAATGCTTAAAAGCAAGCCATATATTTAATGTTCTCGATGCTAGAGGTGCAATAAGTGTTGCTCAAAGAGCTGAGTATATTGGTAGAATAAGAGAAATTACAAAATCAGCTGCCTCAATATGGATTGATACTCAAATATAAAATGGCAGAATTTTTTTTAGAGTTATTTAGTGAAGAAATTCCCGCAGGACTTCAAAAAAATTTGCGAGAAAAACTTTTAGATGATTTTCAAGAATATTTTTTAAAAAAATCAATTCGATCAAAAAAAAATTTTTCATTATCCACTCCCAATAGATTAATCATAGTATTTGAAGGTTTAGATAAAGAAATAAAGATCCCATCTGAAGAAATAAGAGGTCCAAAAGTTGAAGCCCCAGCACAAGCGCTGGATGGTTTTATGAGATCAAACAAAATAGAAAAAAAAGATTTATTTAAAAAAAGTATTGAAAAGGGTGAGTTTTATTATTTTAAAACAAAAACTAAAAAATTAAAAATTTTTGATCTATTAATAGACTTAATTCCAAAATTATTGGCAAACTATCAATGGAAAAAATCTATGAAATGGGGAGAGCATGATCTAAGTTGGGGAAGACCACTTAAGTCAATCTTATCAATATTTGATAAAAAAATAGTTAGTTTTAATTTTCATCACATTAAATCTTCAAATTCGACTTATTTAGATAGTACTTTTGAGGATAAAAAAAAAACTTTCACAGACTTTAAGACATATCAGCAATATTTGAAAAAGCAGGGAACAATAATTGACCAGAATAAAAGAGAAGAGTTCATAAATAAAGAATTTACAAAAATATTAAATAAAAAAAGATTAACCACTAACAGCAACCCAAAACTATTAGATGAAGTAGTCAATTTAGTAGAAAAGCCTAATGTTTTGCTTTGTAACTTTGATAAAAAATTTTTATCTATTCCAAAAGAAATATTAATCCTAACTATGCAGTCTCACCAAAAATATTTTCCAACTTTTGATAGCAAAAAAGAAATAACAAATGAATTTTTGGTTGTGTCAAACAAAAAAGATCGAAAAGGATTGATAAAAATTGGAAACGAAAGAGTGGTTGAGGCTAGACTTAGTGATGCGGAATTTTTTTGGAATAAAGATAAAACTCAAAATTTAGTTAAAAAAGTATCCAAATTAAAATCAATAAATTTTTTTAAAGGCCTAGGCACATATTTTGATAAAGTTCAAAGAATGAGAAAATTAGGTGGAATGATTTCTGATGAATTATTGATAAGTAAAGAAAAAGTTGAGTTATTAGCATCGATTTGTAAAACAGATTTAACTTCTGACTTAGTTGGAGAGTTCCCAGAATTACAAGGTGTTATGGGTGGATACTTTTCATCATATCAGGGATTTGATAAAGATATTTCACTAGCAATAACTGAGCAATATTTACCTGTAGGATTAGACTCTCTTGCTCCAAAAAAACCTTTTAGTGTTACTTTGTCTGTCACCGATAAAATTGATACCCTAGTTGGCTTTTTTGGTATTAATGAAAAGCCTACAAGCTCAAAAGATCCTTTCGCACTAAGAAGACTAGCTTTAGGTATTATAAGAACAGTAATCGAAAATAAAAAAGATTTACGAATAAATGACTTATTAAGTTATTCATCAAGTCTATATCAAGATCAAGGTCATAATTTAGCTAATAAAGATTTACAAAAAGAATTAAATAATTTTTTGAAAGAAAGATTTAGATATTACATGAAAGAAAAGCAAATCCGTTTTGACATAATTGAAGCCTCAATTTCATCTTTTTCCCTTAACAAATTATTTACATCTTTTGAAAAAGCCAAATGCCTAAATAAAATTATTTATAATCAAGCTGGAATTGATATTACATCTAGCTATAAAAGAGCATCAAATATTTTAGAAAGCGAGATGAAGAACAATAAAGTTGAAATAACAAATACAACTGACCCTGGTATTTTCAAAACAGATTTTGAGAAAAATTTATTTAAAAAGATTAGTGAAATTAAAAAATATTATTCAAATGTAAATAATGACGAAAACTATGAAAAATCATTATCTATTTTAGCAGAATCTAAGAAAGAGGTTTTCGAGTTCTTTGATAATGTGAAAGTAAATGAAGAAAACGAATCTTTAAGAAAAAACAGATTGGAACTTATCAATATGTTATGTAAAACCTTTCAAAATTTTATAAACTTTCAGTTATTAAAACCCAATAATGAATAAATTAATTTTAAATTTTAACTCAAAAGAAATAAGAAAAATCAAGTATCCAAAAAATTTTTTAGGTGGCAAAGGAGCAAATTTGTCTGAAATGGGAAGAATGGGCCTACCTGTGCCACCAGGCTTTACAATTTCAACTAAGGTTTGTGAAATTTTTTACAAAAATAGAAAGAAATTAAACTCAAAATTAATTAACCAGATTAAAAAAGAATTAAAATTAATTGAAAAGGATGTATCTAAAAAATTTGGAGACTTAAAAAACCCCCTTTTATTGTCGGTCAGGTCTGGTGCTAGAGTTTCAATGCCAGGTATGATGGACACAATTCTAAATCTTGGGCTTAATGACAAAACTGTAATCGCCTTAGGGAATAAAACTTTAAATGGTAGATTTGCCAAAGATAGTTATAGAAGATTTATTCAAATGTATGGCAATGTTGTTATGGGTGTTGAAAGCTATCATTTCGAAGAACTAATAGAAAATTACAAATTAACAAAAGGTGTATTGTTAGACACTGAGCTTGATGAAGATGACTGGGACGGTTTAATTAAAGATTTTAAAAACACAATTAAAGCTAAAGCTAATAAAGAATTTCCCCAAGATGTGTATGAACAGTTATTAGGTGCAATTAATGCAGTATTTTTATCTTGGGAAAGTAATCGAGCAAAAGTTTATAGAAAATTAAATCATATTCCTGCTGAATGGGGTACAGCTGTAAATGTGCAGTCTATGGTATTTGGAAATATGGGAGATGATTGTGCTACTGGAGTAGTATTTACAAGAAACCCCTCAGATGGTTTGAATGAAATTTATGGAGAATACTTAATAAACGCACAAGGAGAGGATGTTGTTGCAGGAACGAGAACTCCGCAATACATAACAAAAAAAGCAAAAAAAGATGCTGAGGTTAAAGAACTTTCCATGGAAGAATCTATGCCAAAAGTTTATGAGGAACTTTATAAGATCCTAAAAAAATTGGAAAAACACTATAAAGATATGCAGGATGTTGAGTTTACAGTCGAAAATAATAAACTTTGGATATTGCAAACTCGTTCAGGAAAAAGAACTGCAAAATCAGCTGTTAAAATTGCAGTCGACATGGTTAAAGAAAAATTGATTTCAAAAAAAAATGCAGTTTTAAGAATTGATCCAAATTCTTTAGATACCTTGTTACATCCTACATTAGATGAAAAAAGCTCTATAAATATTATTGCAAATGGTCTTCCTGCATCTCCAGGTGCAGCTAGTGGTAAAGTGGTTTTTACCTCTGAAGAAGCTGAAAGATTAAATGACATGATGCAAGATACTATTTTAGTAAGAGTAGAGACATCTCCAGAAGACATCCAAGGTATGCATGCCGCAAAAGGAATTTTGACGGCAAGAGGTGGTATGACCAGCCATGCAGCTGTAGTAGCTAGAGGGATGGGGAGACCTTGTGTGTCAGGTTCAAGTGAAATTGACATTAATTATGAACAAAAAATTTTTAAAACTTCATCGGGAGAAATTAAAGCGGGTGATATAATTACTATCGATGGTTCCACAGGGAGAATTATTTTAGGAAATGTTCCAACAGTAAAGCCTGAAATTTCTGGAGATTTTTCACAATTAATGGGTTGGGCTGATAATATTAGAAAATTAAAAGTTAGAACAAATTCTGAAACTCCAATTGATACTAAAACTGCTAGAGATTTTGGTGCTGAGGGAATCGGTCTTTGCAGAACTGAACATATGTTTTTCGATGAAGAGCGAATTTTATCAGTAAGAGAAATGATTTTGTCTAAAACTGAAGAGGATAGAGCCAAAGCTCTAAAAAAACTTTTGCCCCATCAAAAAAAAGACTTTATAAAAATATTTAAGATTATGCATGGTCTTCCAGTGACAGTAAGATTGTTGGATCCTCCCCTTCATGAATTTTTACCTAAATCAGAAAAAGAAATTTATGAAGTTGCAAATGTTGTTGGTTTAGATAAAAAAGAAGTTGAGAGCAGAATAGAAGAACTTCATGAACAAAATCCAATGCTTGGTCATAGAGGCTGTAGATTAGGTATTTCTTTTCCAGAAATTTATGAAATGCAATGTAGAGCAATATTTGAAGCTTTATCAGAACTTAAAAAAAATAAACAAAAATCAGCTTTTCCTGAGATAATGATACCATTAGTATCAACAGAGGCAGAAATCAAAATAATGAAAGATCTTGTAATTAATACTGCTAAAAAAGTTCAAGATGAAAATAAAATCAAAATAGAATTTTTAGTAGGTACAATGATTGAATTACCCAGAGCAGCAATTAAAGCTAAAGATATTGCAAAACATGCAGAGTTTTTTAGTTTTGGTACGAATGACTTAACTCAAACTACTTTTGGAATAAGTCGTGATGATAGTAGTAAATTTTTAAATGATTATATTGATAATAAGATTTTCACTATTGATCCTTTTGTATCAATTGATGATGGGGTTAAAGATCTTGTTAAGATAGCTGTTGAAAAAGGTAAGCAACAAAACAAAAAAATTAAACTAGGTATTTGTGGAGAACATGGAGGTGATCCTGAGAGTATTAATTTTTGCTCAAAAATAGGTTTAAATTATGTATCTTGTTCGCCTTACAGAGTCCCAATAGCAAGATTAGCTGCTGCACAAGCAGAGTTACAAAAAAATAAGAATTAATAATATTAGATAATTTAAAATTCTAATTTTAAATCAACAGCTGGAGCACTATGAGTAATACTTCCAATTGAAACTCTATCAACCCCAGTCGAGGCGATTGATTTTATAGTTTTAAGGTTTATATTTCCTGAAGCTTCTGTTTCATAGTACTTTTTTGCAATTTTAACACCCGCTTTTAAATTTTTAATATTCATATTATCAAACAAAACAGTATTAAATTTGAGACCAATTATTTTTTTTAATTGATCTAAATTATCAACTTCAACGGTTATCTTTTTACCTCTATTATTTTTTATAGCTAAGGAGACTAATTCTTTTATATTTGAGCTAGCAATATGATTGTCTTTAATTAAAAATTCATCACTCAAATTAAACCTGTGATTTGTTCCACCTCCTAATTTTACAGCATATTTTTGAATAACTCTTAAATTCGGTATTGTTTTTCTAGTACAACAAACCTTACATTTTTTTCCAGCTAATTTTACAAATAGATTTGTTTTCGTAGCAATACCAGAAATATGAGATATGAAATTTAAAGCAACTCTTTCAGCAATTAATATATTTCTAGCCTTACCATGTATGGTTGCAATTAAAGAATTTTTTTTAACAAATGATCCATCTTTTTTTTTCGCGATAAACTTAATTTTACTATCAACTAAATGGAAAGCATTTTTTGCAAATAATAAACCTCCAATAATAGCATTCTGATTTGATATTAATTTAATTTTAATGGTTTCTTTTTTTTTTATTAAATTTGATGTTATATCTCCTGAGGGATATAAATCTTCATTAAGAGCAAGCTTAACTACATTCTTTATAAAATTTTTACTAAGTTTAATTTTTGACACAAATTGTTATCTACCGATAGCAACCATTTTTTCAACTGATAATCTTGCTTTACTAATTGTTTCTTGATCCATAATAATCTCACCAGTTTCATTTTTTAAACAACCTAAGATTTTTGGTAGAGTTATTTTTTTCATATGAGGACACATGTTACAAGGTCTAATAAATTCTACATCTGGATTTTCTACTTGAATATTATCGCTCATCGAACATTCAGTGACCATCATTACCTTTTTAGGTTGATTATCTTTTACATAATTAATCATTCCCGAAGTTGAACCAGTAAAATCACTCGCTTTAATAACTTCAGGTGGACATTCTGGGTGTGCAATTATCTTTATTCCAGGATTATTTTTTCTAACATTGATTATTTCATTTTTACTAAATTGATCATGAACAATACAAATTCCTTTCCAAGATATTATTTCAACATTAGTTTGTGAAGCAACATATTTTGCAAGATAATCATCAGGTAAGAAAATTACTTTATTGACACCTAAAGAATTTACAATCTTAACTGCATTTGCAGAAGTACAACAGACATCTGTTTCAGCTTTTACATCAGCAGATGTATTTACATAAGAAACGACAGGTACCCCAGGATATTTTTGTTTTAAAAGTCGAACATCTTTTCCTGTGATTGAAGATGATAATGAGCAGCCTGCTTCCATATCAGGTAATAGAACTTTTTTATTTGGACTCATCAATTTAGCTGTCTCAGCCATAAAATGCACTCCTGCCATTACAATTATTTCTGCTGAAGTTTTTGATGCTTCTACTGCAAGCGCCAAAGAGTCTGCAGAAAAATCTGCAATACCATGATATATCTCAGGTGTTTGATAATTATGAGCTAAAATAACTGCATTTTTTTCTTTTTTTAATTTATTAATTTCATGAATATATGGTGCATGAATTGACCATTCAATTTCAGGCATAACCTTTGAAATCTTTTGATAAATTGGATCAGTAGCTTTTTTTACTTCTTGATTAAATTCCATATCAAAATTTATCAATTTGAAACCTTCTTGTCATTGATTTAATGTGGGGCATATTGCGGTCATGCTGAAATTGGTAGACAGGCACGGTTGAGGGCCGTGTGGATTTAGTCCATGAGAGTTCGAGTCTCTCTGACCGCACCAAGAATGATAAAGATTTTTGCATAAAATTAAAATTAAGGGGCGTTCTGTTGCCAGGTGCCCCAAACCCCGTTTACTTAATTAACAAAGTTAATTAAGCAGCAAGTGCGTAACTTTCGTTAGCAATTATAAATTAGCCCGTTACGGTGGAACAATTCCGAACGAAAGAATAACTTTTAGTCATCCGTCGAATCTAGTTCACCCCCATAAGTTGTAAATGGTGGAGGTGGTGGGTACTGCCCCCACGTCCGCAATGGTTATTACGAAATTCGTTTATCGTCGTAGTTGGCAAGCCAACAGTATTAATATAAAAGCAATTAAAAGAGATTCAATAAAAATCATGAAATTAACTAAAGAACAATCACAAGAGATTAAAGATCAACAATCACAACAAAATCCTACTAAAAGAGTTACTGCTCCTGAACTTGAAAAAATACTTTATGAGGCAATCCCAGCATTAGATCATGGATTTGTAAGAGTAATCGATTATATGGGTGATGATACGTCAATTGTACAGTCTGCAAGAGTTTCATATGGAAAAGGAACTAAACAAGTTTCAACAGACTCTGGATTAATAAAATATTTGATGAGACACTGGCATAGCACACCATTCGAAATGTGTGAAATTAAGTATCATGTTAAGCTTCCAATATTTATTGCTCGACAATGGATTAGGCATAGGACAGCCAATGTAAACGAATATTCTGCTAGATATTCTATTTTAGATAAAGAATTTTATTTACCTTCAAAAGAAAATTTAGCTGCGCAATCATCTAGCAACAGACAGGGTAGAGGAGAAGTCATTGAAGGAGATCAAGCAAAAGAAGTTTTAGAACTTTTAAAAAATGATGCAGAAAGAACTTATGATAATTATGAAATGATGCTAAACGAAAGATTTGATGGTTCTACAATTGATGAAAATAAAAAAGGATTAGCAAGAGAATTAGCTAGAATGAATTTGACTTTAAATACTTATACTCAGTGGTATTGGAAAACTGATCTACTTAATCTAATGAATTTTTTGAGATTAAGAGCTGATAGTCATGCTCAATACGAAATAAGAGTTTATGCAGATATTATGTTAGATACCGTTAAAAAATGGGTCCCTATTACATATGATGCATTTATGGATTATAGAGTTGGTGGCACAGAAGTCTCAGCAAAAGGAAAGTTAATAATTCAAAAACTTATTAAAGGTGAAAATGTTGATGCAGATAGTTCAGGACTTTCTAAAAGAGAATGGAATGAATTAATGATCGCTTTTGATCTTAAAGATAAGTTGATTTAATTTTATTTGCAAAATCTAAATATATTTTTGAAATTTCGTGTTCGGAATTAGCCTCAACTATTGGCTTTCCCTCATCTCCATTTTTTCCAACTTCTGGGTTAATTGGTATTTCACCTAAAAATTTTTTTTTAAACTCTTCAGCGGTTTTTTTAACACCACCTTCGCCGAATATTTTATATTTTTTTCCATCATCTCCAATAAAAAAACTCATATTATCTACTAAGCCTAAAATCTTAACCCCAAGTTTATCAAACATTTTTATACCTCTTATTACATCTAATAAAGCTACTTCCTGTGGGGTAGAAACTATAATTGCACCATCCATTTTAATTTCTTGAGAAAAGGTTAATTGGGTATCACCAGTGCCTGGAGGCATATCAACAATTATAAAATCTAGATCCTTCCAATCTACTTTTTGTGTAAAAGTTTTAATTGCACTAGTCACCATCGGTCCTCGCCATATCATGGGAGTTTGTTGATCAGCCAAAAAACCAATAGACATACATTGTATATCATATTTTATAATTGGTTCTAATTTTTGACCGTCACTTTTTGGTTTATCATTAATACCAAGCATCTTTGGAATTGATGGACCGTAAATGTCTGCATCTAATAACCCAACTTTACAGCCAATCTTTTTTAAGGCTAAAGCAAGATTGGTAGCAAACGTAGATTTCCCTACACCACCTTTAGCACTGGAAATTGCGATAGTAAATTTTGTTCCTTTAATGGGGTTTCTTTCATGAGATTTTCCACTCATTTTTCTTTGCATTGCGTCACTTAATTCTGGTTTTTCCTTAGGCATTTATATATCTTAACTTGTTTTTCCACATAAAGACATTATATAGATTGTCGTATGTCAGACGATTTCAAACAAAGTGGCGGAAGTCCTTGGGGAACACCTCCAGGAGGGGGGAGTGGTAATGGATCAGGAAGAGGACCAACACCACCAGATGTTGAAAAAATCATAAGAGAATTTCAAGAGAAAATTAAAAAGTTTTTACCAGGTGGAAGTTCATCTGGAGGAAAACAAGCAATATTAGTTTTGATTATTTTAGGTTTTGTTTGGCTTGCAAGCGGTCTTTATAGAGTCCTACCCGATGAACAAGGTGTTGTTTTAAGATTTGGAAAATTTGTAAAAACTACTCAACCAGGATTAAATTATCATATTCCGTTTCCAGTTGAGTCAGTTTTAACTCCTAAAGTTACTAAAGTTAATAGAATAGATATCGGTTTTAGATCAGAGAGAGATAGTGGGTTTTCTTCATCTGGCGGTGTAGCTGATGTTCCTCAAGAAAGTTTAATGCTCACAGGAGATGAGAATATAGTGAATATAGATTTTTCAGTTTTTTGGGTAATTAAAGATGCAGGAAATTTTTTATTTAAAATTCAAGATCCAGAAGGAACAGTAAAGGCAGCAGCCGAAACAGCGATGAGAGAAGTAATTGCAAGATCAGATATTCAACCTATTTTAACTGAAGGAAGATCATTAATTGAAACTGATACTCAAGAAATTATTCAAAAGATTTTAGACGAATACACAAGTGGTATCCAAATTACACAAGTACAAACACAAAAAGCAGATCCACCTGATCAAGTAATTGATGCATTTAGAGATGTACAGGCTGCAAGAGCAGATATGGAAAGATCAAAAAATGAAGCTGAGGCTTATGCTAATGATGTTATTCCAAGAGCAAGGGGTGAGGCACAAAAAATTCTTCAAGCAGCAGAAGCTTATAAAAAAGAGGTTGTTGCAAAAGCTGAAGGTGAAGCTAGTAGATTTTTAGCTATTTATAATGAATACAAAATGGCAAAATCTGTAACACAAGAAAGAATGTATCTAGAGACTATGGAAAAAGTTTTAGCAGATATAGATAAAGTAATCATTGAGAAAAATGCAGGATCAGGTGTAGTTCCTTATCTTCCATTACCGGAATTAAGCAAAAAGAAAACAACGAATTAATATGAATATAGGAAAAATTACAGCAGGATTAGTAGTTGCAGTTGCAGTAACATTATTTTTTTCAATCTTTATCGTAAAAGAAGTTAACCAAGCAATCGTACTTCAGTTTGGTGACCCTAAAAGAATTATCTCAAAACCTGGATTAAATTTCAAAATTCCTTTTATTCAAAATGTTGTTTTTCTGGATAAAAGAATTTTAAACTTAGATACTCCACCAGAAGAGGTAATTGCATCAGATCAAAAAAGATTAATTGTAGACGCCTTTGCAAGATTTCAAATTGTTGATCCTCTTAAATTCTATATTTCAGTTGGAAATGAAAGAGTTGCAAGATCAAGATTAGCAACAATTATAAATTCTAGAATAAGAAACGTTTTAGGACAGCAAGAACTACAAACACTTTTATCAGAAGATAGAACAAAACAGATGGCTTTAATTCAAGAAGGTGTAAACAATGAAGCTGAAAATTTTGGAATTAAAATTAATGATGTAAGAATTAAAAGAGCAGATCTCCCTCAAGCGAACAGTGATGCAATTTTTAGAAGAATGCAAACTGAAAGAGAGAGAGAAGCAAAAGAGTTTAGAGCCAGGGGTGCAGAGATGGCTGTAACAATTACTTCAACTGCTGATAAAGAAGTTACTGTCATATTAGCAGATGCACAAAAAAAATCTGAGATAATGAAGGGTGAAGGAGACGGTAAAAGAAATAATATTTTCGCTGGTGCATTTGGACAAGATCCTGAGTTCTTTGCATTTTACAGGGCTATGCAAGCTTATGAGAAAGCTTTAATTGGGGGCGAAACTTCATTAATTTTGTCACCAGATAGTGAGTTTTTTAAATTCTTTGGAAACATAAAACCAGAATCAAATTAAAAGTTAGATGAGGGAATTGATCATTGCTTTTGGTCTTTTCTTGTTTATTGAAGGAATCTTATATGCCATATTTCCATTAAAAATGAAAAGTATGCTTAAAAAATTAGAATTAATCAAAGATAATCAATTAAGAAGTGGTGGATTAATTTTTGCAATAATTGGGTTTATTATTATTTATTACGTAAAAAGCTAAGATGATTAAAATTAAAATACTTTTTTTTACTTTTTTATTTATATTAAATTTTTCTACAATATCAAAATCTCAAAGTATCCCTGCATCATTTGCCGATTTAGCAGAAAAATTGATGCCATCAGTTGTTAATATTTCAACAACTCAAACAGTTGTCACAAGAAGTAATCCTTTTCCAAATTTTCAATTTCCTCCTGGCTCGCCATTTGGGGATATGTTCAAAGAATTTGGAGTCCCTCAAGAAAGACAAACTTCAGCTTTAGGTTCAGGGTTTATTATAGATGAAAAGGGATTTGTTGTTACCAATAACCACGTGATTCAAGATGCAGAAGATATTGTTGTAAGAGTAAATGGAGATAAAGAATTTAAAGCCAAAGTGATTGGTGCAGATCCTTTGTCAGATATTGCTGTACTACAATTAGAAACAAAAGAAAAATTTATTCCTGTAAAATTTGGTAATTCTGATAATGCTAGAATTGGTGATTGGGTAATCGCGATTGGAAATCCTTTTGGTTTAGGTGGCACTGTTACATCTGGAATTATCTCAGCAAGAAATAGATCAATAGGATTATCAAGATACGAAGATTACATACAAACAGATGCCTCAATCAATTCTGGAAATTCTGGTGGTCCTTTGTTTGATATGAATGGTGATGTGATAGGTATTAACACAGCAATTTTAGGAAGAAGCGGCTCAATTGGAATAGGATTTTCAATACCGTCTAATAGTGCAAAAATTGTAATAGATCAACTGGTTGAATTTGGAGAAACAAAAAGAGGTTGGTTAGGTGTTAGAATTCAAGATGTCACAAAAGAAATAGCTGAAGTAGAAAAACTAGATGAACCTAGAGGTGCTTTAGTTGCAAGTGTTGCAGAGAATAGTCCATCAGATAAAGCTGGCGTTAAAGCAGGGGATATAATTTTAGAATTCGATGGAGAAAAGATTAAACAAATGAAAGAACTTCCAATGATAGTTGCAAAAACTAAAGTTGGAAAAAAAGTAAGAGTAAAAATTTGGCGAAATAAAAGAGAGGTAATTAAAACAATTACATTGGGAAGACTTGAAACATCTGAAGATTTTAAAGTTGCAGAGGAAAAAGCAAAACCTAAAGAAACGAGAATCGAAAAATTAAAAATAACTGTAAGAGAACTTACAAAAGAAGATATTGAAAATAGAAATCTACCAAACCAAAGTAGAGGATTGGTTATAACTCAAATAGAAAATGATAGTCCATTAATTAAATCTGTAGATATTAATAGTGTGATTTTAGAAGCTCAAAAAAAGAAAATTAGAAATATTAATGATTTAAATCAAGCGCTTGATCAAGTTTTAAGCACAAATGAAAAAACATTATTATTAGTTATTTTCAATAGTCAAAATCAAAGAAGATATATTGGTGTCAAATTAAATTAGTATATGGATTTAAAATCCAAAATTGTTTTAATCTATGGACCCACAGCATCTGGAAAATCTTATTTTGCGATTAAACTTTCAAAAAAAATTAAAGGTGAGATAATTAATGCTGATAGTATGCAAGTCTATAAGGAACTTAAAATTTTATCAGCAAAACCTTCCAAGACTAATTATAAAAAAATAAAACACCATCTTTATGGATTTCAGAGTGTAAAAAAAAATTTTTCAACAGGTGATTGGTTGAAATTAGCAAATCAAAAAATTTTAGATATAAAAAAAAGAAAAAAGGTTCCAATTCTAGTCGGAGGTACGGGTCTATACTTCAAAGCTTTAACAGATGGTCTGGTGAGTATCCCAAATATCCCAACGAAATTTAGAGAAAAAGTAAGATCTCTACATAAAAAAATTGGAAATAAAAAATTCTTTTCAAAATTAATTAAGCTAGATCCCCTAGTAAAAAATAGAATAAAACCATCAGATACTCAGAGATCTATAAGAGCTTATGAAGTAAAAACATATACCAAAAAATCTATTTACGAATGGTTTAATAATACAAAATCAAATTATCAACATGAGGATTTTTATAAAATTTATATAGATTTTCCTAAAAATGAATTGCTTAAAAGAATTCACTCTAGAGCTCGAGAAATGATCAAAAAAGGAGCTGTTATGGAAGTCAAAAAATTTAATAGTCTTAAAGTTAGAAATGATAAAACTGCCAATAAAGCTATTGGAATAAGGGAAGTTAATGAATATCTCCTTAAAAAAATTGAAATTGATCAGGTTATTGAAAAAATATCAATAAAGACAAGGCAATATGCCAAAAGACAAAGAACATGGGCGAGTGGCAACATGCAAAATTGGAACAAAATTATTCCAATTGAGTTAAATAAATTTTTAAAAAAAATTTAGATATCTCTTACTTAGCCTTGACCAATTAGCACAACTTCAGCTAGATTGGCTGAATGTCTAAATTATATTCAGGAGCTGAAATTGTATTTAAATGTCTTGAGGATCAAGATGTTAAGTTTATTTTTGGATATCCAGGTGGTGCAGTTTTACCAATTTACGATGAACTAAAAAATCACTCCTCTATTAAACATATTTTGGTTAGACATGAACAGGGAGCAGGACATGCTGCTGAAGGTTATGCGAGATCATCGGGTAAACCTGGTGTGGTTTTAGTTACTTCTGGACCAGGAGCAACAAACGTTGTTACAGCTTTAACAGATGCCTATATGGACTCAGTTCCTTTGGTATGTATTTCAGGACAAGTACCAACACATTTAATTGGAACTGATGCTTTTCAAGAGTGTGATACAACAGGAATAACCAGACCGTGTACCAAACATAATTGGTTAGTTAAAGATATTAAAGATTTACCAAAGATTTTACATGATGCTTTTCATGTTGCAACAACAGGAAGACCAGGTCCTGTATTAGTTGATATTCCCAAAGATATTCAATTTGCTAAAGCAAAATATTCTAAACCAAAAAAAGAGAAAAAAACTAATGGCAAGTCCCATAATAGATTTTCCCAAAATGATATTGATGAATTGGTTAGTCTAATTTCTAAGGCAAAAAAACCTGTAATTTATTCAGGTGGTGGAGTTATCAATTCAGGGCCAAAAGCGAGTGAAGCATTAAAAGAATTTGTTAGACTAATTGGTTTTCCAATAACATCTACTTTGCAGGGTCTTGGTGCTTTTCCTGGTGATGATAATCAATTTATCGGAATGCTAGGTATGCATGGAACTTACGAAGCAAACAATGCAATGCATGACTGCGATTTATTAATTAATATCGGTGCAAGATTTGATGATAGGATAACAGGAAAGATAGATGAATTTTCTCCTAAATCTAAAAAAATTCATATTGATATAGACCCTTCATCAATTAATAAAATTATAAAAGTTGATTTAGCAATAGTAGGTGATGTTAACGAAGTCCTTAAAAGCACTATAAAAAAAATAAATAAAAAACATAATGGTTTTAAAACTTCTAATAAACAAAATATATCAAAGTGGTGGGAACAGATTCAGAAATGGCGAACAAAAGACTCTTTAGGTTTTATCAATAGTGAAGAGACAATAAAACCTCAACATGCAGTTCAGAGACTATATGAATTAACAAAAAACCAAGATACTTTTATTACAACAGAAGTCGGCCAACATCAAATGTGGGCTGCACAACATTATAAATTTAATAAGCCCAATAGATGGATGACATCAGGTGGACTAGGAACAATGGGTTATGGTCTTCCTGCTGCAGTTGGAGTACAAATTGCACACCCGGATAAACTTGTTGTTGACATAGCTGGTGAAGCTTCAGTTTTAATGACTATGCAAGAAATGTCTACTGCTGTTCAATATAATCTACCTATCAAAATATTTGTTTTGAATAATCAATATATGGGCATGGTAAGACAATGGCAGGAGTTGCTTCATGAGAAAAATTATTCAGAAAGTTATTCTGAGGCGTTACCTGACTTTGTTAAATTAGCCGAAGCTTATGGATGTAAAGGTATTATTGCTAAAAATCCTGAAGAATTAGACAATAAAATAAAAGAAATGCTAGATCACAATGGTCCAGTAATATTTGACTGCCATGTCGATCCTAATGAAAACTGTTTTCCAATGATACCTTCAGGGAAGCCCCATAATCAAATGATTTTAGGGCCTAATGACAAGGAAGAAAATAAGATTACTGGAAAAGGGAAAGCACTAGTTTAATGGCAAATCCTAAATCAGCGTACAGTATTCCAACTAAAAAAGGTAAACTTGATACACATATTTTTGTTATTTGGGTGGATAATGAAGCAGGAGTATTAGCTAGAGTAGTAGGTCTGTTTTCTGGAAGAGGTTATAACATTGAATCTTTAGCTGTAGCAGAAGTTGACGCTACAAAAAATATATCTAGAATTACTATTGTTACAACAGGAACACCACAAGTTATTGACCAAATTAAATTACAACTGAAAAAATTGGTCCCTGTTCACAAAGTAGCTGATTTTAAACGAGAGGATAAAAAAGTAATATTTAAGGAAATGGCTTTACTAAAATTTGTGGGACGGAAAAAAAAGATAGAAAAATGTCTCAAAGCCTGTAAAAACTTCGACCCAGTAATATTGGATAAAACAAAACAATCTATTGTTATTCAAATTACTGCTTTAAGAAGGGAAATTGATGCAATGAGTAAAAAATTAAAACCATTAGGTTTAATAAGCACCTCAAGAACTGGCGCAATAGCAATGACAAGAGGAGCAGAAGTTTTTAAATAAACAAATCGGGAGAAAAAAAATGAAAATGTTTTACGAAAAAGATACTGATGTTAATTTAATAAAAGACAAAAAGATTGCCATTTTTGGATATGGGAGCCAAGGCCACGCACATGCATTGAATTTAAAAGATAGTGGAGTTAAAGAGGTTGTAGTTGCTTTGAGAGAAGGCTCATCAAGTATTACTA
>CACHOW010000002.1 GCA_902581695.1 uncultured Pelagibacteraceae bacterium
GTCTGGTCCGCTTTTATATTTACATTAGTAAGTTTTGCATTTTTATATTTTGTAGTGCAAACTCATTATGTAAAAGAAAAAAACAAATTCATTGCTAAATTTGGAACCCTTAACTCTGAAAGAGCAGCATTTGCAAAATTACAAGGTATCAATAAAGAAATTTTATCAAACACCTCAAACATTTAGCTTTTAAACCATGTATGGTCGTAAAGTTAAATTAAGATTTTTTTTTATTTTATTAATCTTAATTACATTATCTCTATCAGTTTTTTTAATTTTAAAGTCATTAGAAGAAAATGTAATTTATTTTCAATCTCCATCAGAAATAAAAGTTTTAGCTGAAGTAAAAAAAAATAAAATTAGAGTTGGGGGAATGGTTAAAAATAACTCGATATCAGTCCAATCAGAAGAATTAAAATTTGTCATTACTGATTTCAAAAATGAAATAATGGTTAGTTATTCAGGGGTTGTTCCAAATCTTTTTGCTGAAGGCAAAGGTGTTGTTGCAGAAGGATACTTAAAAGACAAAAATTTTTTTTTAGCAACAAAAATTTTAGCTAAGCATGATGAAAATTATATGCCACCAGAAGTGAAGACTGCGATAGAAGGGAAATAGATTTTGGCGAGTTTAATTGGATCTTACTCATTATTTTTTGGATTAGGTTGTTCTTTGTTAGTTGTGTTTTTTTCTTTAAAAGACTTAAAGAATTTAAATAATTTAGATAATAAAATTTTATCCCTTACATTTTTGCAATTTCTTTTAGTTGTTTTAAGTTTTTTTGGACTGATTATTTCTTTTGTAAATTCAGATTTTAGTAATTTAACAGTATTTAATCATTCCCACACTACAAAACCATTATTCTATAAAATTTCTGGTACATGGGGAAACCATGAGGGAAGTTTGTTACTTTGGTTGTTAGTATTAACTTTATTTATATTTTTATTTCTAATCAGATCTAAAAAAGAACCTAAGAAATATAGAATTTTAACTATATTGTTCCAACAAATTATAATTATTGGTTTTTTTATTTTTTTAATAAAAACTTCAAATCCTTTTGATTATATTTATCCAGTGCCAAAGGAAGGTCTTGGATTAAATCCAATTTTACAAGATCCTGCTTTAGCATTTCATCCCCCAATTTTATATTTAGGTTATGTTGGAACTTCTATAATTTTTTCTTCAGTTCTAGCAGCTTCAGTATCGAACTATATTACAAAAGAATGGGCAAAACATATAAAACAATGGGTTATAATATCTTGGATTTTTCTTTCTTTAGGAATTTTATTAGGTTCGATATGGGCATACTATGAATTAGGATGGGGAGGATTTTGGTTTTGGGATCCAGTTGAAAATATTTCTTTAATGCCTTGGTTAGCATTAACCACCCTTTTACATTGCATATTAGTTTTAGAAAAAAAATCAATATTAACTTCTTGGGTAATTATTTTGTCTATAGCAACATTTACTTTAAGTATGAGTGGTACTTTTTTAGTTCGCTCAGGAATCTTAAATTCAGTGCATACATTTGCGAATGATCCAGAAAGAGGTTTATTTATTTTAATATTTTTATTTACTTTAATATTTCTATCTCTCTTTGTTTTTTTCTTTTTTCATAAGACAGATAAAAAAAATACAACATCCTTTTTTTTATTGAGTAAGGAAACTTCAATATTAGTTAATAATTGGTTTATGATGTACTTTCTTGCAGTTGTTTTGATTGGTACCATCTATCCAATATTCTTAGATGTTATATCATCTCAGAAAATATCAGTTGGCCCACCATTTTATCACAAATTAATTATTCCTTTTTTAATTCCATTTCTTTTAATGATGGCGATAGGTCCAAAATTAAATTGGATTAAATCAGAGTTACAAAATAAATTTTATCTGGCTTCATTTTTTGTAATCTCATTGTTTTTGTCTTTCATGATTATAAGAATGTTAGAAATTAGTATTCTTATAAATACTGTATTATTTGCTTCAGCTTTTTACTTATTCTTTATTACATTGAGAGATTTTTTTATTAAAGGTTTTAAAAATTTAGCTCAAAATATAGCTCATTTTGGTTTTAGTTTATTGATACTAAGTATTTTATTTAACAACTTTCTATCAACCGAAATAATAACTAATTTAAAAGTTGGTGAAACTTATCAATCTAATAAATTAACAATAAACTTTGAAAAAATAGAGAAAAAGAAAATGCAAAACTTTGAAGCGATTATAGGAAAATTTAACATAAAGAATGAAAGTGATTATATTGAGATATTAAAACCTGAATTAAGAATCTATAATCAACCTAATATAGTGACAAGTGAGGCAGACATTAAGACAAATTTGTTTTCGGATAAATTCATGACAATGAATTTAGTTCAAAACCAGGAATATTTTAATATTAGATATCAGAAAAAACCTTTTATGATTTGGATTTGGTTTTCGGTATTAATAATTAGTTTTGGTGGATTATTTAGTTTACTTAAAAAAAGATATGAGAGTTAAGATTTTATTACCTATATTTGTTATTTTTTTCTTAGTTATTTTCCTCATTTTTTATAAAGGTTTAAATCATACAAATATTTATACCCCAAAAATTATATCAAATGAAAATATTCCACTATTTAAAACAATTGAATTTCAATCAGATAATGAAATAACTTCGAAGGAAGTTTTTTCTGGTAACGATTATTATTTATTGAATATTTGGGCTTCATGGTGCATTCCTTGTAGAGATGAACATAATTTTTTAATGAAATTAAAAAAGAACGAGAAAATAGAAATAATTGGTCTTAATTATAAAGATAAAGAAAAAAATGCAAAAAAATTTTTAAATGAATTAGGTGATCCTTACAAAAAGATTTTGTCAGACTCAGATGGAACTATTTCTATCGAATGGGGAGCGTATGGAGTACCAGAATCATTTTTAATTCATAAAAATAAAGTCATAAAAAAAATTATTGGACCTTTAAATGATAGTTCCTTCAAAGAAATTGAAAGATTAGTAAAATGAAAATTATTAATTTACTAATTATAATTATAATTTTATTTAATTTTAACTTATCCAATGCAAAAGATATAAATTCGAGTAGCAAAATTACAAAAAACTTACGTTGCTTAGTTTGCCAAGGACAATCTGTGCATGATTCCGACTCCGAGTTTGCTATCAGCTTAAAACTGGTTGTTGAAAAAAAAATTGATGAGGGCATGTCTGAAAAAGAAATTTATGAATTTCTTCAGATTAAATATGGAGATTGGATACTATATGACCCAGAATTAAACCAAAAAACCTTTATTTTATGGTTTTTACCATTATTGTTATTTTTAATTGGAGGTGCAATAATATTCAAGAATTTGAAAATAAAAAAAAATTAAGCATATTATTCGAATGAAAATTTTAAAAAGTTTATTTTGTACATTATTACTCTTACTGCCCTTGACTGCAAAATCAGAGGAAATTAAGTTAGATGATAAAACAACTGAATTGAATGTTTACACTGGAATGTTTGATTTTAGTGATAATGGAAAAAGATCTACTTTAGTTGGAATTCAGCATCAAAATGAAGAGTTAAAAAGGAAAACTTTTTTAGGAAATTTATCTCCGATAACGGGAGCAATGATTACAGCAGATAATGCCTCTTATTTTTATACAGGAGTTCAAGCTGAGTACTCTATTGGATTTTTAAATTTGACGCCAAGTTTTGCACCTGGTTACTATAATCAAGGTGATGGAAAAGATCTTGGTCATTCACTTGAATTTAAAAGTGAGGTACAACTATCTTTAGATTTACCAAAAAAAAATAGTCAATTAGGTTTTTCATATAATCACATTTCAAATGCAAGTTTGGGAGATAAAAATCCTGGAGCTAATAGTTATTCATTTAATTTCCTTCAACAATTTTAACCTAAGTAAATCATGAATTTAAAAGACTGTCATAATTTTAAAGATTTTAGAAAATTAGCAAAAAAAAAATTACCCTCTCCGATTTTTCATTATATAGATGGTGCTGCTGATGATGAGATTACATATGCAAGAAATACAAGTTCATTTGATGATGTTGATTTGGTTCCAAATGTTTTAAGAGGAGTTGAGGATGTTGACTTATCAACTACAATATTTGGAAAGAAACTTGACTTACCTTTTTATCTTGCTCCTACAGCGCTCCAAAGACTTTTCCATTATGATGGTGAAAGAGCAGTAGGAAAAGCGGCACAAAAATTTAATACTATGTTTGGAGTTTCTGCATTAGCAACAGTTAGCGTAGAAGAGATATCATCTTTAGTAGATACTCCAAAAATGTTTCAATTTTACTTTCATAAAGACAGAGGTTTAAATGACTCTTGTTTAGAAAGAGCTAAAGCAGCAAAATTTGATGTAATGGCTTTGACAGTCGATACTATTACAGGGGGAAATCGCGAGAGAGATTTAAGAACAGGATTTACATCTCCACCAAAATTAACTTTATCAAGTTTGTTTAGTTTTGCTACTAAGCCGATGTGGGGAATTAATTATTTAACTAAAGCTAAATTTGAATTACCTCATCTCCAAGATTTTGTTAAAGAAGGCACTAGCACAAACTCTTCAATTGGAAACTATTTTTCCACAATGTTAGATCAATCTATGAACTGGAAAGATGCAGAAAAGCTTTGTTCACAATGGGGAGGTCACTTTGCATTAAAAGGTGTAATGAGTGTTGAGGACGCTAAAAGAGCAGTTGATATTGGGTGTACTGGTATAATGGTTTCAAATCATGGAGGAAGACAACTTGATGGATCTAGATCTCCATTTGATCAACTTGCTGAAATTGTTGACGCTGTTGGTGATAAACTTGATGTAATATGTGAGGGAGGTATTCATAGAGGAACTCATATGCTTAAAGCATTATCATTAGGTGCTAAAGCATGCTCAGGCGGAAGACTTTATCTTTATGCATTAGCTGCTGCTGGTCAGCCAGGTGTTGAAAGAGCTTTAGCACAATATAAAGCTGAATTGCAGAGGGATATGAAGTTGATGGGCTGCACAAAAGTAAGTGATTTAAATAGAAGTAACTTGAGATTTAGAAGATAGTGAGTTTAAAAAATTGTCACAATTTTGAAGACTTTAGAAAATTAGCAAAAAAAAAACTACCATCACCAATTTTTCATTACATAGATGGAGGTGCAGATGATGAGTCAACTTTAAGAAGAAATACAGATGCATTTAGTGAATGTGATTTAGTCCCAAATATTCTTGCTAGTGTTGGTAAGCCAGATTTATCGACCACGTTGTTTGGCCGAAAAATAGATATGCCTATTTTTCTTTCACCAGCAGCAATGCAAAGACTTTATCATCCAGAGGGAGACAGGGCATCAGCTAAAGCAGCTGAAAAGTTTGGTACTTTTTATAGCATGTCTTCGATGGGCAACAATTCTATTGAGGAAATATCAAATATTTCAAGTGGTCCAAAATTATTTCAACTTTATGTTCATAAAGATCGTTCAATTTCTGATGATTTAATTGAAAGATCTAGAAGATCTGGTTTTGATGCAATGTGCTTAACAGTAGACACCTTGGTTGCAGGTAATAGAGAAAAAGATCACAGAACAGGTTTCACCACTCCACCCAAACTTACTTTTCAAAGTCTAATGAGTTTTGCAATGCGTCCCGGCTGGGTCTTTAATTATTTAACTGGAAAAAAATTTGAACTTTCAAATGTAAAAAAAAAAACAGATAAAGGAACTAGTATTGCGAAATCAGTTATCGAATATATTAATGAACAATATGATCCAGCAATGGGCTGGAAGGATGCCGAATATTGTGCAAAAAAGTGGGATGGTCCATTTGCTTTAAAAGGAGTAATGAGTGTTGAGGATGCCAAAAGAGCTATTGATATAGGGTGCACAGCAATAATGATATCAAATCATGGTGGTCGTCAATTAGATGGTTCTCGATCTCCCTTTGATCAAATAAAAACTATTTCGGATGCAGTAGGAGATAAACTTGAAATTATTTTAGATGGAGGAGTTAGAAGGGGAAGTCATGTATTGAAAGCAATAGCAGCAGGGGCAAAGGCATGTAGTTTTGGTAAAATGTTTTTGTTCTCTTTAGCCGCAGGTGGCCAAAAAGGTGTTGAGCATCTTCTTCAAAATATGCACGATGAAATAAATAGAAATATGGTATTGATGGGGTGTAAAAATTTAAAAGAGTTGAATAGTTCGAAATTAATTTATAGAAATAGATTTTAAAATTAAAGGAATATTATCATGAAGCTAGCAAAGAATTTAAATAATTTAGGCACAGAATCAGCTTTTTCTGTTTTAGCTGAAGCAAAGGCATTAGAGGCTAAAGGAAATCCAATGATACATTTGGGGCTAGGTCAGCCAGATTTTAAAACACCCAAACACGTTGTTGAAGCTGCAAAAAAAGCTTTAGATGATGGACATCATGGTTATGTTTTATCTAATGGAATTTTAGAATGTAGACAATCCGTTACGAGATGGATTAAAAAAAGATATAACGCTGAAGTAGATGCTGAAAGAATTTTAATTATGCCAGGTGGCAAACCCACTATGAGTTATGCAATTCAATGTTTTGGGGAGCCAGGTGCAGAAATTATTCATCCAACTCCTGCTTTTCCAATTTATGAGTCAATGATTAATTATACAGGTTCAACTTCTGTACCTTATGACTTGACAGAGGACAAAGATTTAAAATTTAATCCAGAAAAAATATTGTCACTAATTACCGATAAAACAAGATTATTAATATTAATAAATCCAAATAATCCTACAGGAAGTTTTGTAGAAAAATCACAAATAGATGTTTTAGCTGAAGGACTGAAAAAACACCCACACGTAACTATTTTGAGTGATGAAATTTATAGTAGACAAATTTTCGACAATAAAGAAATGCCATCTTTTTTTAATTACCCAGAATTGAAAGAAAGATTAATTGTATTGGAAGGATGGAGCAAAGCATATTCAATGACTGGATGGAGATTAGGCTGGAGTTTTTGGCCTAAAGAATTAGTTCCACATGTAAATAAACTTTTAATAAATAGTGTATCTTGTGTAAATGCAGCTGCGCAATTTGCTGGTATTGCTGCTTTAGATGGTCCAGATGACTCAATTCATGAAATGATGGAAAAATTTACTGCTAGAAGAAATTTAATTCATCAAGGTTTGAATGATTTACCAGGAGTAGAATGTAGTCTTCCTGGAGGAGCTTTCTATGCATTTCCAAAGGTTAGTGGAACAGGAATGAGCGGAAGTGAATTTTGTAAAAAAGCAATGCATGAAGCTGGTGTAGCAATAGTCCCTGGAACAGCTTTTGGTAAAACTTGCAACGATTATGTTAGATTTAGTTTCGCGGCCTCTAGAGATAATATTTCTCAAGCTTTAGAAAACATAAAGAAAATGCTAACTAAATAAGCTGTATTTTTCCTTTAATCTTTATTAGTATTCTCACAAATGAATAATCAAGTTCAAGCAAAATTAAAAAAAATCTTCAATGGAAGATTTTCGACTTCGGAGTCTACAAGAGCTAATTATGCTAGAGGTGAGGACACCTATGATCCTGTTTTATCTAAAGCAGTTGTTTTTCCTGAAACAAATGAAGAAGTTTCAAAAATATTAAGTTTATGTAATGAGCATAAAATCCCAGTGGTTCCTTTTGGTACAGGAACATCCTTAGAAGGAAATGTTGTAGGAAATGACAAAGGAATTACTATTTCTTTAGAAAAAATGAATAAAATTTTAAGTGTTAATGCAGAAGATTTTGACTGTAGAGTTCAAGCTTGTGTTACTAAAGAACAATTAAACGAATATTTAAGAGAAGATGGAGTTTTTTTCCCAATTGATCCTGGAGCGAATGCTGCAATCGGGGGTATGGCATCTACTTCGGCTTCAGGAACTATGGCAGTAAAATACGGTACGATGAAAACGGCAATTACTGGCCTTACAGTTGTTCTGCCTAGTGGAGAAATTGTAAAAACTGGTAGCAGAACTAAAAAAACTTCAGCAGGTTATAATTTAACCAATCTTTTCATCGGCTCTGAAGGCACTTTAGGTATAATTACAGAAATTCAGTTAAGATTATCTCCTATCCCAGAAAGTATTATGAGTGCTGTATGCCATTTTCCATCTTTAGAAAGTGCAGTGCAAACTGCTCAGCAAGTAATTCAATATGGTGTGCCTATAGCAAGAATTGAGATGCTAAATAAAGAGCAAATGGAGATTAGTATAAACTACTCTAAACTAAAAGATATTGAAGCGGTGCCTACATTATTTTTCGAATTTCATGGTTCAGAAGCATCAAATCAAGAAAATATAAAAATAGTTGAAGAAATTTCAAAAGACAATAATGGAAGTTCTTTTAAATGGGCAAAAGATTTAGAGGAAAGAAATAAACTTTGGAAAGCAAGATGGGATGTTTATTATTCTGTTAAAGCTTTAATCAATAATGGCAGAGTTTATTCAACTGATGTATGCCTTCCTATTTCAAATATAACCGAATGTGTAAATTTTGCTGAGGAGGAGACAAAGAAACTTGGTCTAAGAGCTCCTATGGTAGGGCATTTAGGAGACGGAAACTTTCATGTAATTTTACCTTATGATCCTAAAGAAGAAGGAATTTATAATAAGATAAGAGACTTTAGTGACTTATTAATTAAAAAAACTCTAGAGCTAAATGGAACAATAACAGGAGAACATGGAGTCGGATTGCATAAAAAAGCTTATCTTCTTCAAGAGCATGGTGATTGTATTCCATTGATGAAGACTATCAAAAAGAGTATTGATCAAAATAATATAATGAATCCTGGCAAAATATTTGATTTGAATTAATCAATAAAAATGAAAAAAATTTTAATTACCAGGAAATTAATTAAAGATAGCGAGGATAAAGCTTCAAAAACTTTCGAAGCAAAATTTAACTCAAATGATGAATTATATTCACAATCAAAAGTAATAGAAATGAGTCAAGGTTGTGATGGGATTCTTTCATCTTTGACAGAGAAATTGGATAAAGATACTATTGATAAATTACCGGATACAGTTAAGATTATTTCAAATTTTGCTGTTGGATTTGGAAATATTGATTTAGACGCTGCTAAAAAGAGAGGGATTGTGGTTACAAATACTCCTGAGGTTTTGTCAGATGCAACTGCAGAGATTGGTGTCCTTTTGATATTAGGAGCATGTAGAAGAGCCGCTGAGGGAATTAATTCTGCTAGAGAAGGTGGATGGAAATGGTCAGCAGATTATCTAATTGGAAAACAATTAACAGGAACAAGATTAGGCGTTTTGGGAATGGGAAGGATTGGACAAAAAATTGCTAAAATAGCTAAATCATTAGGCATGGTAATTCATTATCACAACCGATCAAAATTAAATCCTGAAAAAGAAAATGGTGCAACCTATCATGATAGTGTGAAAAGTCTTTTTTCAGTTTCAGATGTTTTGTCTATCTGTTGTCCAGCAACAAAAGAAACAGAAAATATGATCAATAAAGAGACGGTTGAATACTTCCCTAAAGGGGCAGTCATAACTAATGTTGCTAGAGGAGATATAGTTGATGATGAGGCTTTGATTGATGCTTTGAACAGAAGAAAAATTTATGCTGTAGGCTTAGATGTTTACAAAAATGAACCAAACTTAAACCCAGGTTATTTAAAAATAAAATCTGCTTTTATTTTACCTCATCTTGGAAGTGCAACAAAAGATACTCGAATAGCAATGGCAAATTTAGCAATTGATAATATCGATGAGTTTTTCAAGTCTGGAAATTGTAAGAATAAAGTCAATTAATTCTACTCAGGATTGTATAAAATTAAACTTCTGCGACATCTACACCTTTTTTTAGAAAGACTCTAATCTAAATCTATGTTTAAATTATTCAGTTAATTAACTACTAGAGGAGAAATAATGACGAAAGAAAATAAATCATTGAAGATTAAAACATCTTCAAGACGTAAGTTCTTTAAAACTGCTGCTAAAGCAGGAGCTGTTGCTGCTGCTACTGTTGCAATGCCAAACATTGCAAGAGCAGACGGTCATGTAACTTTAAAGATGCAAGCAGCTTGGCCTTCAGGCGCTAATATCTTTTTTGAAATGGCTGGAGACTACTGTAACATGGTAAAAGAAATGTCTGGAGGTTCACTTAAAATTGATCTTCAACCAGTAGGTTCAGTTGTAAAAACTTCAGAAATAGGAGCTGCTGTTAGTGATGGTAACCTAGATATGGGTCACTGGGTGACAGCATATTGGTATGGTAAAAATCCTGCTGCTTCACTTTTTGGAACTGGTCCTTCATACGGAATGTCATCTCAAGAAGTTATGGGATGGATGGAGTATGGTGGAGGAAGAAAATTATATGATGAAGCAGTTGCTTCAGTTGGATTCGATTATATTGGATTCTTTCATATGCCTATGCCAGCACAACCTTTTGGTTGGTTCAAAAAGAACGTAACAAAAGTATCTGATGTTAAAGGAATGAAGTATAGAACTGTTGGTCTAGCGACTAACGTTTTAACTGCTATGGGAATGGTCGTAAGACAATTACCTGGTGGTGAAATTCAACCAGCAATGAAAACTGGTTTGATTGATGCTGCTGAATTTAACAACCCAACATCAGACTCACAGTTTGGAATGCAAGATGTATCTAAACATTACCACTTAGGTAGTTTCCACCAGTCTCAAGAAATGTTTGAGATACCGGTGAACAAGAAAAGATACAATAGCCTTTCACCTGCTCATCAAGCTATCTTGAAAAATGCTGCTTATGCTGCAAACTCAGATAACTACTTCAAAGCTTTGGTTAGATATTCTGCTGACTTAGCTAAGTTAATGAATGAGCATAAGGTTAATGTTTACCAAACATCTGATGCTATTTTAGCTGAACAGTTAAAAGGTTGGGATAAAATAGTAAGTGAATTTTCTGGAAAAGATCCTTTCTTTAAGAAAATTATCGCTTCTCAGAAAGCATACGCTAAGAGAACTATGAAGTATCTGTTGATGAATCAACCGAACTACAAATTAGCTTATGAAAATGAGTTTGGTCCAATCGGAAAAGTTAAAATTTAATTAACTTTAAAAAAATTAAATTAAAGGGGGTTTAAAAACCCCCTTTTTTTTTACCAAAATTTACTATAATTATAAATTAAAATGGAATCTTACATAAAATTTGCTGATACACTTAGCACTTCAATGGGCAAAGCTTTTTCTTGGTGTATTGTTATTTTAATGGGAGGAACAGTTTATGAAGTGGTTATGGCTTATGCTTTCAATAAGCCAACGTTATGGAATTTTGATTTTAGTATGCAGATGTATGGGGCGATCTTAATGATGTCTGGTGCATATTGTCTTGCAACAGAAGCTCATGTTAGAGGAGATGTAATTTATAGACTATTTAGTCAAAGAACCCAAGCATGGATAGATTTAATTCTTTATTTTATATTCTTTTTTCCTGGTGTAATAGCTTTAGCTTTTTATGGTTATGAGTATGCAGCTCAAGCTTGGAAGATTAAAGAGACTAGTTGGAGTAGTCCTGCGCAAATTCAAATTTATATGGTGAAATCCATGATACCTGCAGCTGGTATTATGTTAATAATTCAGGGAGTAAGCGAGGTGTTCAGATCTATAATTTGTATTAAAACAGGTATTTGGCCTTCACGAATGGTTGTTGCTGAAGAAACAGATAAAATTTTAATGAGAACCTCTCAGGAGGAAGATAAAAATAATGTTATTTAGTCTTACTAATCCAGAAGTAGCAATTTTAATGATGGGAGTATTCCTGTTCGCAGTTTTGCTTGGTTTCCCTATAGCATTTACGTTAATGGCTATGGGAATAGGTTTTGGATATTATGCTTATTATGATCCAGTTTTAATGGATCATCTTTTTGATAATAGAATATTTTCTCTATTTGTAAAAAATACTTATACAGTTATGGATAACAACGTACTGACCGCAGTACCGCTCTTTTTATTTATGGGATATTTAGTTGAAAGAGCAGGAATTGTAGCAAAATTATTTTTTGCAATAAGACTAGCTGCACATAGATTGCCAGCATCAATGGCTGTAGCAGCTCTTATTACGTGTACTTTATTTTCTACAGCAACAGGTATTATTGGGGCAGTCGTAACTTTAATGGGATTATTAGCTTGGCCAGCAATGGTTAAGGCAGGATATGACAAAAAATTTGCATCAGGAATAATTTGTAGTGGTGGTTGTTTAGGAATTTTAATTCCACCTAGTATTATGTTAATTGTTTATTCTGTAATTGCGCAATTATCACCATTAAGATTGTTTGCTGCAGCAATTTTTCCAGGGTTAATGTTAGCTGGTCTGTATATTGCATATGCGGTCACCAGAGCATGGCTTAATCCTTCAATAGCTCCAAGACCACCTGCTGAAGATATTCCACCAAGAGCAGAAATTTTAAAAGAGGTATTAGTCTCTTTTGTTCCTTTATTTGGTTTAATAATGTTAGTTCTTGGAACAATTTTAGCAGGAATTGCTACTCCAGCCGAAGCAGCAGCCGCAGGAGCTTTTGGTGCATTAATTTTATCTTGGTTTTATAAAACTCTCAAATGGCAAAATTTCAAAGAATCAGTTTTCTTGACTGCAAAAACAACTGCAATGATTATGTGGTTATTTATTGGATCTTGGACTTTTTCATCAGTATTCTCTTATTTAGGGGGACATGAGGTATTTGAACATTTCTTTACATCAATAAATATAACTACATGGCAATTTTTAGTAATTACTCAAATAATTATTTTTTTACTTGGTTGGCCTTTAGAATGGACAGAGATTTTAATTATATTTGTTCCAATATTTTTACCATTACTGGAAATATTTAATGTGAATCCTTATTTTTTTGCAATGTTAATTGCTCTAAATTTACAGACATCCTTTCTAACCCCACCAATGGCAATGTCTGCATACTATCTTAAAGGAGTTCAAAAAACTAATGTTGAATTGCTTGAAATATTTAAAGGGATCATGCCATTTTTAGGTATAGTTATTTTTGGAATGTTTTTGATGTATATGTTCCCTGGAATTGCATTATGGCTACCAGATGTATTGTTTGCAGACTAATAAAAAATGATTGATATATTTTCGTTAAGTGTTGAAGAGATGGCTTCAAAGATTAAAGATGGCCAGTTAACTTCAGTTGAAGTTTGTGAAAAATATATTGAAAGAATAAAAAAATTTGAAAAAGATATTAAGGCATGGGCTCACTTTGATAAAAAAGTTTTGTTAGAAAAAGCAGCTGACGCAGATGAACATAGAAAATCAGGTAAACCTGTGGGCTCTTTACATGGAGTTCCGATAGCTTTAAAAGATATAATTGGAACTGTCGATATGCCAACAGAATGTGGCACACCTATAAGAAAAGGTAAATCTTATTCTCAAAATGCTGAGATAGTTGAGCTGTTACATTCTGCTGGGGCTATTGTGATGGGTAAAACTGCTACATCAGAATTAGCTTATCTTGGACCACCAAAAACAACTAATCCTCATGATTACACTAGAACTCCGGGGGGTTCTTCAAGTGGATCTGCAGCATCTATTGCATCTCTAATGGCCCCACTTTCAATTGGATCGCAAACAGGTGGATCAGTTATTAGACCAGCTTCTTATTGTGGTATTGTTGGATATAAACCAACTTATGGACTTATCTCAAGAAATGGTGTCTTAAGGACCTCGAATGCATTAGATCATATAGGTTTATTTGGCAGAACTGTTGAAGACGTAGCTTTGTTGGCCAAAGTTTTAATTAAAAAAGATCACCATGATCCTGCAACCATTTATTACTCAGCAGAAAATATTTTAGAGGAAACAAAAAAAGGTCCAGCGTATGAACCTAAGTTTATTTTTTATAAATCAGATTATTGGAATATAATTGATAAAAAATCTAGAGAGTCCTTTGAATATTTTATTAAGTCATTTAAAAATATTGAGGTATTTGATACTCCATCATATTTTAAAGATATTCATAAATATCACCAAATTATTCATGAAACAGATTTGGCTAATAATTTTGCAATGTATTACAAAAAGTATAAAGCAAAATTATCAAAATATATGCAAACTGCTATAGCTAAAGGCAATAAGCACTCAGCAAAAGAATATGCTGAGGCAATTGATTTTAAAAAAAGAAGTTATGAGTCTTACCAAGAGGTCTTCGAGGATTACCATGGTGTATTATCCCCTTCTAGTCCTGGTGTAGCACCTAAAGGCTTGAAGAGTACTGGAACGGCAGAATTCAATAAAGTTTGGTCTTATCTAGGAACACCTTGTATTTCTCTTCCATTGCTTGAAGGTGAAAATAAATTACCACTAGGAGTTCAGCTAATAGGAGATCGCTATGATGATCATAGATTTTTAGGGGTTGCTAATTGGTTGGAAAAGGAATGTAATAATTAAAATGCAAAAGTTTACAACATTTTTAGGTTCTTTGCTTGCGATTGCCTTCTTAGTTGGTCTTGCATTTACATTAACAAGATCATCCATGATAGGTTTTTTTGATGTATTACCAGTTTATATTTTGATGGGTATTGCAATCTTTATGATGGTTTATGAAGCCTTCTTTGATAAAAAATAGATAATTTAAAAATAAATCATTGAGCACTAAAACTAAAAATCTTTTTGCGTTATCACTTTTAATTATTCAACCTATTTTTATGGCATCAAATCTAGTTGTAGCACGAGGTGGTGTTGAGTATGTTCCACCAATTTCTTTAGCATTTTGGAGATGGGCATTAGTTTTTTTGATCCTCTTACCTTTTACTTATATGTCATTGAAAAAAAATTATAAAATTATGAAAAAGGAATATAAAAAACTCTTTTTCTTAGGGGCAACAGGGTGTGGTGTTTGCGGTGCTTTTCCTTTTTTAGCAGGTCAAACTACTACTGTTACTAATATGGGAATTATATATACATCATCACCGATATTTATAATTTTGATTTCTGGTATTTTTTTCAATGAAAAAATCAATATTACAAAAGTTATTGGTCTCATATCTTGTTTAATTGGAGTCTTTGCAATTATAATTAAAGGCGATCTTTATTTATTAATAAATCTTAATTTTACTATTGGCGACCTTTGGATGTTAGCTGCTGCTATCGGATGGGCATTATATTCAATTTATTTATTTTATTGGAAAACAAAACTTGAGATTTTTCAAAGATTTACATTAATTTCGTTTTTTGGAGCTGTTAGTTTGTTACCTTTTTATATTGGTGAAGAAATTTTTTTTGAAAAAACTGTTTTTACCGAAGAATTTTTTACGTGGGTTATTTTTGCTGCTATTTCTCCAGGAATAATTGCATTTACTCTTTATACAATAGCTCAAAAAAAACTTGGCGCATCTTTGACTGGATTTACTTTATATATTTTTACAATTTACGGTGCAATTTATGGTTATTTTTTATTTGGGGAAAAGTTAGAAAACTATCATTTGATTGGAACAGTTTTAGTGTTTATTGGTGTGTACTTAGCAAAGAAAAAAAATGTTCAAAAAATTTAGGAAGAATTTATTGCAATTAGTTTTAACCCTCCTGTTTTTGTATTTTTTTGTTCTGGTATTTTTATATTTTTATCAGCGAAATTTGCTTTATCATCCAAATGAAAATAATTATTCAGGAGATGAAATTTCAGTAGATATTAAAAGAGTTAAAATAAGAACTTCAGATAATATTGAATTACTTGGATGGTATCATGAAAAAAATCTTAAGGATTATAAAACTGTTGTTTATTTTCATGGTAATGCCGGATCTTTAGAAAATAGAATTCATAAACTTAATCATTTTCAAGATATGAATATTAATTTTTTAATTATAGCTTGGCGAGGTTTTAGCGGTAACAATGGAAAACCTACAGAACAAGGTCTTTATGAAGATGGTAAAAGTGCGATTAATTGGTTAGCCAAAAAAGGAGTAGATGAAAAAAATCTGGTCTTATATGGAGAGTCTTTAGGGACTGGTGTAGCCACACATTTAGCTCAAAATAAGAATTATGCGGGTATAATTTTAGAAACGCCGTTTACTTCTATGGTAGATGCCGCCAAAACATTCTATCCTTACATTCCAGTTAATTTATTACTTAAAGATAAATTTGAAAATTATAAAAAAATTAAGAATATAAATTCACCAATTATAGTAATGCATGGAGAAATAGATCAGATAGTTCCGTTCTCAATGGGAAAAAAAATTTATGAGATAGCAAATGAACCTAAATATTCATACTTTACTAAATATGACAATCATATGATGGAATATGATGAAAAGTTAGTTTTAGCTCTTAAATCATTTCTCAAAAGTTTAAATTAAGCCATATTCTAACCAAATAAAACACAATATTGAACTCTAATTTTTTAATGTGAGTAAAATATTTTTATTAATCATTTTTCTTTTTTCTTTAAATAAAATTGCTATTGCAAAAGACGATGAGTTTTTACCTGATAATCTCTTTCATATAGATCATATGAATTCTCATAATAAAAATTTTGCTTTATATTTTAAAGGCAGAGAAAATTCAATTTTAGCAAGGGGTGAAAATGAAAATTACATTAATGATTATCCAAAAGATCTCTATATTTATGATTATCAAACCAAAACTTCATCTTCTTTAATATCTTATGACTGGTTTCCATCTCATGCAAAGTATTATCTTGAGGAATATGATTTTCCAGTATTTCCAGACGATTTTGCCTACTATCTTTTAAAAGACAATAAAACTTTAGTAATGATTAGTGCTGTAAAAAGCTTAAACGCTAATTTTAAATTTGATATCATAGAAAAAAAATTAGAACTTTACCCAACTACTGGTAAATTTGATTTTATTATATCCTCTTTTGCAAAAAATTGTGGACATTTTGAATTTAGAGATAATTATAATTGTAGTTTCTACAAACCATTAATATCAAGTAATTTGATTAACTAGTTTCAATAAAAGCTTCAGCAAATTTTTCAGCCTCAAATATTTGTAAATCATCTTCTTTTTCACCTAAACCTAAAGCAATAATCGGTAGCTTGTATTTTTTTGCTAACGCTAAAAGAATTCCACCTTTTGCAGTTCCATCTAACTTTGTCATAATAATGCCAGTGATTGGAATAATCTTATTAAATTCCTCTACTTGATTGATTATATTTTGGCCAGAGGTTGCATCTAAAACCAAAATGACATCATGAGGTGCACCAGGGTCTATCTTTTTTGTTACATTGGCGATCTTTTTATATTCTTCCATTAAATTTTTTTTATTTTGAAGTCTTCCAGCTGTATCAATTAAAATCTGGTTAAATCCATTATTGATAGCTTCTTCAATGGCTTTATACGCAACTGAAGCAGGATCAGATCCTTGAGAAGATTTTGTTATTTGAACGTTTATTTTATTAGCCCAATTTTCTAATTGTTCAATTGCTGCTGCTCGAAAAGTATCTGAAGCTGCAAACATAACTTTATTACCATTATTTTTTAAAATTTTACCAATTTTACCAATGCTTGTTGTTTTACCAACACCATTTACACCAGAAATTAAAGTTGCATTAAGTTTTTCTTTTTTCATAAAAAAAGAATTATTCTCCAACGGCTTCATTAATGAAATAATATATTCTTTTAAAATAAGATTTATTTCTTCCGTTAAATCTTTATTGGGATCAACTTTTTTCTTTGAAATTATTCCTTTAATTTCAGAAGCAGCTTCAATACCAACATCAGACTGTACTAAAAACTCTTCAATTTTATTTAAATTTTCATCATCAATTTCTTTTTTTATAATAATTTCTTTAAGGCCCGATGAAAATGCAGAAGCACTTTTTTGAAAACCTTTTTTAAACTTATCAAATATTCCCATTATAATTTTATTAAGATTTCTTTTATATCTGAAACAGGACCTTTCATGTGAATAGAATTTTTTTGATCTATAAAAATTGACAATTTTCCAGTTTTAAATTCTATATCTGTATTATTGTTAGTAAGACCATTTATTTTACCAGCAAATGCCGTTGCACATGCTGCAGTTCCACATGCTTTAGTTAGTCCAGCACCTCTTTCCCAGACTTTAATTTTAATTAAATTTTCATTAATAACTTGAGCAATTGTAACGTTACATTTTTCTGGAAATATTTTATGATTTTCAATTTTGGGACCAATTTTTGCAATATCAAAGTCCTCCATTTTATTTACAAAAAAAATAATATGAGGGTTTCCAACATTGATAGCAGTACCACCTGAATGTTCGATATTGTTTAAATCATTAATTTTAATATTTAAATTTTTGGTATTCAATTCGTCAGAAAGAGGAATTTCACTCCAATTAATTTTTGCATTTCCAATTTCGGTTGTAACTAAATTATTTCCTAATATTTCAGATTTTAAATTTCCAGATAGAGTTTTTAAGATTATTGTTTTATTATCTTTTTCTTTTGAAATCAAATCAGCAACACACCTTGTACCATTGCCACACGCTCCAGACTCACCCCCATCAGAATTGAAAAACTTTAAATGAGCATCTGCGGTATTATCTTTTTCAATTAATATTAATTGATCACAACCAATAAAATTTCTATCACAAATTTTAATAATTTGTTCTTTTGATAATTCAGTAACTTCTTGTCTATTGTCGATGATTACAAAATCATTACCCAATCCATCCATTTTAAAAGCTTTAATGTCCATATATAGTTATTTAACTTATTTATTGACTTTTTGAACCTCTATTATAGTTTGTGGCAGTTTCCGCAAAAACATTAAATTTGCGGTGTCTTTGGAAACAAAGAGATCGACACTAGTCAGCGAGGGTTCGCCCACTAGTGCGTTTACTGCTGTGTGTAATAAATATGTTTGAAAATTTGACAAATAAATTCGAAGAAATTTTTTCTTCTTTAAAAAAAGCACCTTCTCTTGATGAAAAACAAGTTGATGAGGGTCTGCGAAGTATCAGGCAGGCCTTGTTAGAAGCTGATGTTTCATTAGATGTAGCTAAAGAATTTATAGAGAATGTAAAACCAAAAGCTTTAGGACAAGAAATAATTAGATCAACATCACCAGGGGAAATGGTGGTTAAAATTGTTTATGATGAATTAGTTAATTTACTTGGAGAAAAAAATAATGATGTTAACTTAAATTCAGTACCACCCGTGCCTATGATGTTGGTTGGATTACAAGGGTCTGGTAAAACAACTACAACGGCCAAGTTAGCAAGATATCTTGAAAATACTAAAAAGAAAAAAGTTATGATGGTGAGCTTAGATATCTACAGGCCAGCTGCACAAGAGCAATTAAAATTCTTAGGTGAACAAAACAATATTTTAACTCTCCCTATTATTGAAGGACAACAACCAGTCGATATTTGTCAAAGAGCTATTAGTGCCGCTAACTTAAATGGTGCTGATATCATATTATTTGATACCGCAGGTAGGACACAGATAGATTTACAAATGATGAGTGAAATTAAACAAATTGAAAATATTATTAGTCCTGCTGAGACATTTTTGGTTGCAGACTCTCTTACAGGACAAGTGGCAGCATCTGTTGCAAAAGAATTTAAAAACACAGTAAATCTTTCAGGAATAATTTTAACAAGAGCTGATGGTGATGCTAGGGGTGGAGCAGCTGTAAGTATGAAATTTGTTTCTCAAGTTCCAATTAAATTTCTTGGTGTTGGTGAGAAAATTGAAAATCTTGAGGCATTTCATCCAGATAGAATTGCTAATAGAATTTTGGGAATGGGAGATATTGTTTCTCTCGTAGAAAAAGCAGCCCAAGACTTGGGTGAAGAAAATATAAAAAAAGCTGAAGAAAATTTAAAAAAAGGGCAATTTTCAATGGAGGATTATTTAACTCAATTACGACAAATGAAAAAGATGGGTGGAATAGAGGGAGTGATGTCTTTTATGCCAGGTGTCTCTAAAGTTAAATCACAAATGGATGCTGCTGGGATAGATGAGAGTGTTATAACAAAAAATGAAGCTATAATTTTGTCTATGACAAAAAAAGAGAGAGAGAACCCAAAAATAATTGATGGTTCAAGAAAAAAAAGAATTGCTAATGGTTCTGGTACTGACCCAGCCACTATCAATAAATTGCTAAAGCAATTTAAAATGATGTCTGAAATGATGAAAAAGATGTCTAAAGGAAATCTGAAAGGTATGTCTGACAAAGGAATACCACCAGAATTATTTAATCAATTAAAATAAAAAAAGGAGAGTAAATGTTAAAGTTAAGGTTATCACGAGGTGGAACAAAAAAAAGACCTGTTTACAAATTAGTTGTAGCAGATAGTCGATTTGCAAGGGATGGAAGGTTTATTGAAAAAGTAGGTTTTTTCAATCCATTACTTCCTAAAGAGAAGAAAGAAAGAATTGGACTCGAGGCTGAAAGAATTAAATACTGGTTAGGTCAAGGTGCACAACCAACAACAAGGGTAGCAAGAATTTTAGGTGAAAATGAATTAATGCCTATGCCTGCTAATGGAAACAATCCTCAAAAAGCAGTTCCAAAAAAAGATAGAAAAAAAGAAGGATCTGAAGAAGCTCCTAAAGCAGAAGCAGCACCAGCAGCTGAAGCTAAAAAAGAAGAAGCTCCTAAAGCAGAAGCTAAAAAAGAAGAAGCTCCTAAAGCAGAAGCTAAAAAAGAAGAAGCTCCTAAAGCAGAAGCTAAAAAAGAAGAGGCTCCTAAAGAGGAAAAAAAATAATTTTAAGTTTATTTATGTTTCAAGCTCAAGTGTTTACTCTTTATCCAGAAATTTTTCCTGGACCACTAGCCAAAGGTCTTTATGGAAAAGCTTTGTCTAATAAATTGTGGAGCTTAAGTGTAATTAATATTAGAGATGCAGCAAGTGATAAACATAAAACTGTTGATGATACTCCTTACGGTGGTGGAACAGGAATGTTACTTAAACCAGATGTATTAGCAAAATCCCTTGATCAAAAAGTTAAGAAAGGAGAAAGAGTTTTTTATCTTTCGCCAAAAGGAAAAAAATTTGATCAAAAACTTGCACAAGATTTATCAAAAGAGAAATCAATATCCTTAATATGTGGACACTTTGAAGGGGTCGATGAAAGAATTCTAAATACGAGAAATATTGAAGAAATAAGTATAGGAGATTATGTTTTGTCTGGAGGCGAAACCGCAGCACTAGTTGTACTTGATTCTATTTTAAGACTTTTACCAGGAGTTCTAGGAAATGAAAAATCCTCAATTGATGAAACCTTTGGAAATGGTCTTTTAGAGTATCCCCAATATACGAAACCTCAAATTTGGGAGAAAAAATCGGTCCCAGAGGTATTATTATCTGGAGATCATGCCAAAATTAAAGACTGGCGTTTATCTCAATCAGAGGCTATAACACGCGACCGAAGACCAGATTTGTGGCAAAAATATAAAAAAAATTAATTTGTTAAACATTAAAATGAAAACTATTGAAGAAATTAATCAGCATAATATTAAAAAAATTGTTTCAGAAAAAAAGATTCCTGATTTTTTTCCAGGGGATGTCGTTAAAGTTGGTGTAAGAATTACTGAAGGTAAAAAAGAAAGAATTCAATATTTTGAAGGCGTTTGCATTGCAAAAAAAAATAGAGATTTAAACTCATCATTTACTGTAAGAAAAATTTCTTTTGGAGAAGGTGTAGAAAGAACATTTCCATTATATGGTACAGTAATTGATACAATTAAGGTAATCCGTTCAGGAAAAGTTAGAAGAGCTAAACTTTATTATTTAAGAGATAGAACGGGCAAATCAGCAAGAATTGCAGAAAAAATTAGAAAAAAAATTGGTATTGACATTGATGTTAAACCAGAAACAGTAAATGAAGAGAACCTAGCTCCAGTTTTTAAAGATACTGAAGTAGAGACAAAAACAGAGACTGCTCAAGCTTTAGAGCCTAAAAAAGATGTTTCTTCTAAAGAAGAAACTAAAATAGAGGATCCTAAGGTTGAAAATAAAGCAGAAAAAAAACTTGAAAATACTCCAGAAAAAAAATAATTTTTTTTTCAATGCCCAATACTCTTTACGATAAAATTTGGAATGATCACTTAGTAGATCAACAAGCTGATGGTACAGCTTTGTTATTTGTTGATAGACATTTGGTCCACGAGGTAACTAGCCCTCAAGCATTTGAAGGATTAAGAAATTCTAATAGGAAAGTTAGACATCCAAAATTAACTCTTGCAGTTGCAGATCATAACGTTCCCACAACAGATAGATCAAAAGGTATATCGGATCAAGAGTCTAAAATTCAAGTTGACACATTAGATTCAAATTGCAAAGAGTTTGGTATTCAGTTGTTTGGAATGGATGACAAAAGACAAGGTATAGTTCATATAATTGGTCCAGAGCAAGGTTTTACTCAACCAGGTACGGTAATTGTTTGTGGAGACAGTCATACAGCAACTCATGGTGCATTTGGAGCTTTAGCTTTTGGAATTGGAACATCAGAGGTAGAACATGTTTTAGCAACACAAACATTAGTTCAAAAAAAAGCAAAAAATTTTAGAATTAATGTAGATGGTAAACTTCCTTTAGGAGTTACTTCAAAAGATGTAATACTCCAAATAATTGGAAAAATAGGAACAGCTGGAGGAACAGGCTGTGTAATAGAATATGCAGGGAATTTAATTAGATCTTTGAGTGTTGAGCAAAGAATGACAATATGCAATATGACAATCGAAGGTGGAGCTAGAGCAGGATTAATTGCACCTGATGAAAAAATATTTGAATATTTAAAAGGTAAACCCATGTCTCCCAAAGGTAAGGATTGGGACAAAGCCCTACAATATTGGAAAAATTTAAAAACAGATAATGGTGCTAAATTTGACAAAGAAATAAATTTAAAAGCTGAAGAAATTTTACCGATGATTACTTGGGGAACATCTCCTCAAGATGTGATAACGATCGATGGAAAAGTTCCAAATCCAAAAAATGAAAAAGATGAGGATAAAAAGAATTCGTTAGAGAGGTCTTTAAATTATATGGGGCTAGAACCAGATATGGCAGCAAAAGATATAAAAATAGATAAAGTTTTTATTGGAAGTTGTACTAATGGAAGAATAGAAGATTTAAGAGAAGCTGCAAAAATTTTGAAAGATAAAAAAATAGCCTCCCACATTCATGGAATGGTCGTCCCAGGATCAGGATTAGTAAAAGAACAAGCAGAGCAAGAGGGATTAGATAAAATTTTTGTTAATTCAGGTTTTGAATGGAGAGAACCAGGCTGTTCAATGTGTTTAGCCATGAATGCAGATAAATTAAAACCAGAAGAAAGATGTGCTTCTACTTCAAATAGAAATTTTGAAGGTAGACAAGGGAGAGGTGGTAGAACACATCTAGTAAGTCCTGGAATGGCAGCAGCGGCTGCTATCTCTGGAAACCTCGATGATGTGAGAAAGTATCAAAATTAAAATGCAAAAATTTAATACACTTAAAAGTATTCCTGCTTATTTGCCGATAGTAAATATTGATACGGATATGATTATTCCAAAACAATTTTTAAAAACTATTAAAAGAACTGGTCTTGGTAAAAACTTGTTTTTTGAAATGAGATATGATGACAATGGAAATAAAATTGATAATTTTATTTTAAACAAGCATCCTTTCAATGACTCAAAAATTTTGATAGCGGGTAAGAATTTTGGGTGTGGTTCTTCAAGAGAACATGCTCCTTGGGCGCTATTAGACTTTGGGATTACTTGCGTTATAAGTTCAAGCTTTGCTGATATTTTTTACAGCAACTGTTTTAAAAACGGAATTTTGCCAATTATTATTAATGAAGAAAAAATTAAAGAGTTATCAGAATATGCAAATAGAAAAGAAGAAATTTTCATTAACCTTAATGATGAAAAGATTGTTTATGGAAATAGTGAGATTAAATTTAAGATAGATTCATTTAAGAAGAAATGTCTATTAGAAGGACTAGATGATATAGCTTTATCTTTAAAAAAATCAGATAAGATTAAAACTTTTGAAAATGATTTGAGAGATAAAAAGCCTTGGATTTTTAATGATTAAATTAAAAAAAAGAAAAATATTACTATTGCCTGGTGATGGAATCGGTCCTGAGGTTATTGAAGAAGTACGAAAAACAATAAACTGGTTTAACTCTAAAAAATCTCTAGATTTCGAAATTGATGAAGACCTTGCTGGGGGTTGTTCTTATGACAAACATGGAGCACCCATAACTGATGAAGTTTTTTATAAAGCATTAGAGAGTGCGGTCGTTATGCTTGGAGCAGTAGGTGGACCGAAATGGGATAACGTTGAATTTTCAAAAAAGCCAGAAAGAGCATTATTAAAGTTAAGAAAAGAATTAAAGTTATTTGCAAATCTAAGACCTGCAATTTGTTTTAAACAGTTAGTTGATGCTTCAACTTTAAAACCAGAGATTGTTTCAGGTTTAGATATTATGATTGTAAGAGAACTTACAGGTGGAATATATTTTGGTGAACCTAGGGGGATTAAGCCTATAGAAAATGGTGAAAGAAAAGGAATTAATACTCACACTTATACTAGCAGTGAAATAATTAGAGTAGCCAAAATTGCTTTCGATTTAGCAAAAAAAAGATCTAATAAAGTTACATCCTGTGAAAAATCTAACGTGATGGAGGCTGGACAACTTTGGAGAGAGGAAGTTCAAACTTTACACGATAAAGATTATAAAGATGTGGAGTTAAGTCATATGTTGGCAGATAATTGCTCTATGCAACTTTTAAGAAATCCCAAACAATTTGATGTTATAGTAACTGATAATTTATTTGGAGATATGTTATCTGATCAAGCTTCAATGTTGACTGGTTCATTAGGTCTTTTGCCTTCAGCATCTTTAGGAGCAAAAAATAAAGAAGGTGAAATGAGGGCTATGTATGAGCCTATTCATGGCTCTGCTCCTGATATTGCAGGTAAGGGAATCGCAAACCCGATTGCATCCATATTGAGCTTTGCTATGGCCCTAAGATATTCTTTAGATTTAGACAAAGAGGCTGAGGCTCTTGAAAAAGCCGTACAAGATGTACTAAATGATGGTTTAAGAACAAAGGATATTTTATCAGAAGGAATGAAAGAAGTTTCAACTTCAAAAATGGGTGATGCGATAATTTCAAAATTGCAATAATCTACTAATTGTCCTAAACTATTTTTTATGCCAAGCTATACTGCACCTGTAGATGATATGATGTTTCTTTTTGAGAAACTTAGAGATAATAAAAATTATAATGAATTAGAAAAATATAAAGAAGTAAGTCCAGATTTAGTCAAAGATATTTTAGAAGAAGCAGCAAAAATAAATCAAAATTTAATTTTACCCCTTGCACAAGTAGGTGATGAGACTCCCGCTGTTTTAGAAAATGGAATAGTAAGAACACCCCCAGGATACAAAGAAGCATATAAAAAATATATTGAAGATGGATGGACATCTTTATCATGTGATCCAAAGTATGGTGGTCAAGGCATGCCAAAAACTGTAAGTGCGTTTTTTGATGAAATGCTCTCCTCAGCAAGTTTATCCTTTAAACTTTATAGTGAACTGAGTATTGGTGCATATAATTGCATTAATCATCATGCCTCTGATGAAATTAAAGATATGTATTTACCAAAAATTGTTGAGGGAAAGTGGAGTGGCACAATGTGTTTAACGGAACCAGTTTGTGGAACAGATTTAGGACTTTTAAAAACTAAAGCTGAAAAACAAAACGATGGAACATATAAAATCAGTGGTCAGAAAATATTTATCACTTCTGGTGATCAAGATCTTACAGAAAATATAATTCATTTAGTAATTGCAAGAGCAACAGACTCTCCACCAGGGACCAAGGGTATAAGTTTATTTTTAGTGCCTAAATTTAAAGTTAACGAGGATGGAAGCGTTGGCCCAAGAAACGGAATATCAACTGGATCAATTGAAAGTAAAATGGGTATTAAAGGATCAGCTACGTGTGTTTTAAATTTTGATGAAGCGACTGGATATTTGATTGGTAAAAAAGATAAAGGTTTAAGTGCAATGTTTACAATGATGAATCTTGAGAGAATTATTGTTGGTATTCAGGGACTTGGAATTTCTGAGATTGCTTATCAAAATTCTCTCGCATACGCCAAAGAGAGAAAGCAAGGTAAAACCAATAATTCAAAATCATCTAACGGTGCAGATTTTATAATTGAACATGCAGATATCAGAAGATCGTTATTAAATATGAAATCTATTATTGAAGGCGAGAGAGCATTATGTTTTTGGTTATCTCAACAAACAGAAGTTAGTTTAAATCATCCAGACGAAAAAGTTAGACAAGAAGCATCTGACTTTGTTTCACTTATGACACCTGTCGTAAAATCCTTATTTTCAGACCTGGGTATGGAAATCACTAATGATGCAATGCAAATTCATGGAGGTTATGGTTATACAAAAGATCAAGGAATAGAACAATTATATCGTGACAATAGAATTACTCCAATTTATGAAGGCACTAATTCTGTACAAGCTGCAGATTTAGTATTTAGAAAATTATCTAATAAAAATGGTAATATAATTAAAAAGTTTTTAGATTTAATTAAATCTGAGACTAATTCAAATAATGAAAAAATTAAGCCATTTACAGAAGAATTCAATCATTACTTAGATATTCTTACAAAGTTTAGTGAATGGACTATTGAAAAAGCAAAGACAGACAAAAATGATGTAAGTGCAAGTGCAAATGATTATTTAAAGACGCTTGGCTATATATCGGTTGCTTACGCTTGGATAAAAGTTCTAGAGGTAAGTTTCAAAGATTATGAAGAAAATAAAAAATTTTATGATGATAAAATAAATACTGCCAAATTTTATTTTGATAAGGTTTTACCTAGAGCTGAACTGCATTACAAATCTGCTATTTCTGGAAGCTCAAATATAATGAATTTTAAATTTAACTAAAATGAGTCATTACGATACCAATTTAGATAAAAATAAAGCAAATTATGTTCCATTGACACCTTTATCTTTTTTAGAGAGAGCAAAGGATGTTTATCCTAACTATGAAGCAATAGTTTATGAAGATAGGAAATATACCTGGAGTGAAGTATTTAATAGAGCAAGTAAATTTGCAAGTGCATTAGAAAAAATTGGAATTTGTAAAGGAGATACTGTTTCATTTTTGGCATTTAACACACCAGAAATTTTTGAGGCCCATTATTCTGTTCCAATGACTGGTGCAGTACTAAATACAATTAATATTAGATTAGACGCTAATACTATCTCATATATTTTAAAACATAGTGATGCAAAAGTTTTAGTCGTAGACAGACAACTTCATGCAGAAGTGAAAAAAGCCTTAAGCAAATTGGAAAAAAAAATTACAGTAATCGATATTCATGACAAGTTTGCAGATCAATCAAAACTAGAAAAAATTGGTGACCTTGAATATGAAAGTTTTTTAAACACAGGGGATGAAAATTATATTTGGAAAATGCCAGATGATGAATGGCAAGCTATATCTTTAAGCTACACTTCTGGGACAACAGGAAATCCAAAGGGTGTTGTCTATCATCATAGAGGTTCTTATTTAATGTCTACAGGAAGTGCTGTAGCCTGGAACATGCCAAATAGATTAAATTTTTTAACAGTAGTTCCAATGTTCCATTGTAATGGCTGGTGCTATCCTTGGACTGTTCCAATGTTAAATGGAAGAACTATTTGTTTAAGAAATATAGATATAAAGAAGATTTTTGAATTAATTGATAAATATAATGTCACTCATTTCGGTGGTGCACCTATAGTTTTGAATATGATTACAGGTGCTCCAGAAAGCGATAGAAAAAAATTAAAACATAAGGTTCATGTTTTAACTGCAGGAGCTCCTCCACCAAGTATCATTTTCAAAAAAATGAAAGAACTGGGTTTTGAAGTTATGCATGTTTATGGTTTAACAGAAACCTATGGCCATGTAACCCAATGTGCTTGGAATGATGACTGGAATGAATTTGATGAGGATAAACAAAATGAGATTAAAGCAAGACAAGGTGTTAGATATCCCAATCTAGAAGGAGCTACTATTATGGATCCTGAAACAATGAAAGAAGTTCCAAAAGATGGAAAAACTATTGGTGAAATAATGCTTAGAGGCAATGTTGTAATGAAAGGTTATTTTAAAGATAAAGCCGCAACAGATAAAGCCATGGCTGGGGGATGGTTTCATTCAGGCGATTTAGCAGTAATCCATCCAGATGGATATGTAAAAATACAAGATAGATCAAAAGATATAATTATATCAGGTGGAGAAAATATATCTTCAATTGAAATAGAAAATACTTTATCGAAGCATCCGTCTGTTTCTATAGCTGCTGTTGTTGCAAAACCTGATGAAAAATGGGGTGAAGTACCCTGTGCCTTTATAGAAATGGTTAAAGATAAGCCAACTAGTGAAAAAGATTTAATAAATTTTTGTAAAGAAACTTTAGCAGGCTTTAAGGTACCAAAACAAGTTATTTTTTGTGAATTACCAAAAACATCAACTGGGAAAATTCAAAAGTTTGAATTAAGAAAAAAATTTTAGGTAATTACTTGATATTCGATATAGAAAATAAAAGTGTTCATGCATCTGATGCTGGACAAGGCATAAATATTTCAAAAGATACAATAGTATTTCTCCATGGAAGTGGTCTTTCCCACATCGTTTGGTCATTAGCAGAACAATTTTTTTCAAGTAAAAATTTTAATGTTCTTTCAATTGATTTACCTGGTCATGGAAATTCGGAAGGCCCTTGTTTAGATAGCATTGAAAAAATTTCAGATTGGTTAGAAAAAGTTTTTGAAAAATTAAATTTAAATAATCTAATAATTATTAGTCACTCACAAGGTTGTTTAGGGGCCTTAGAATATTCTCTTAAATATAAAGATAGGTTAAAAAAGTTGGTTTTTGTTGGAGGATCATACCGAATGCCAGTAAATGAAGATTTAATAGATTTAGCCTCAAATGGAGATTCTGAAGCAGTAAAATTAATGATGAAATGGGGTTATGAAGGTTCTAAAAAATTTATTGGTGGCAATCCGATAGAGAGAATAATCAAATCTCCTAGAGACATAAGTGAAATCTTAGCAGTAGATCTCATTGCTTGTAATAACTATAAAAATGGCTCTGAAGCTGCGAAAGCAATCACTTGTCCAGTCATGTTAGTTCTTGGAGAATTAGATAAGATGGTTAATTTAGAATTTGGTAAAAAATTTGCAAACTTAGTTAAAAATTCCAAGACGCATATAATAGAGGGATGTGGACATATGATTATGATTGAAAAAGCATTTGAAATGAGAGAAAAGGTCTTAGAATTTTTAAAAAAATGAAAAACTTTCCAATTGTAAAGTCTAGAAGATTAAGAAGCACTCCATATACTGATAGAATAGAGTCACATGGTGTGAGCAGTTATACAGTTTATAATCATATGCTTTTACCTGCATCATTTAAATCTTTAGAGGCTGATTATGAACATTTGAAAAAATTTGTTCAGGTATGGGATGTTGCTGCAGAGAGACAAGTAGAAATTTCAGGTAAAGACTCAGCAAAGTTAGTTCAATTGATGACTTGTAGAGATTTATCTAAATCGAAAATTGGAAAATGTTATTACGCACCATTAATTGATGGCGAAGGTTTACTAGTTAATGATCCAATCATAAATAAATTGGCTGAGGATAGATGGTGGCTATCAATCGCCGACTCAGATGTAATTTTTTTTGCAAAAGGACTAGCAGCAGGAAATAAATTTGAAGTTGAAATTACAGAACCAAATGTAAATATTTTAGCTATACAAGGGCCTCGTTCTGATGACTTGATGGCAAAATTATTTGGAGAAGAAATAAGAAACTTAAAATTTTTCAATTTTAATTACTATGAGTTTAAAGGTAATAAATATTTTATCGCTAGATCAGGCTGGTCAAAACAAAGTGGATTTGAGGTTTATGTAGAGGATAATTTAGCTGGGCAAGATTTATATGATTATCTTTTTGAAAATGGATCAGAATTCAATGTTAAAGCAGGATGTCCAAATTTAATTGAGAGAATTGAGTCTGCATTACTGTCTTATGGGAATGATTTTGATAATAGAGATAATCCCTTCGAAGCAAATTTCGATAAGTTTATAAATTTAGATAGTGAAATTAATTTTTTAGGTAAAGAAAAGCTAAAAAAAATAAAACAAGACGGTATTTCTAGAAAATTAATGGGTGTCAGAATCGATCATAATAAAATTGATATGTATTGCGAAAAGACATTGCTTGATGATGATGATAATGTTGTAGGCTATGTCAGATCAGCAACATATTCCCCAACTTTTAAACAGGTTATTGGCATTGCTATGATTAATAAACCTTATTGGGATGCTCAAACTCAATTTAAAATAGATATTAATGAAAAAATATTTGTAGGAACAATTTGCGATTTACCCTTCATTTAGTATAAAAATAAAACGTTATCATGAATATAGCAATTGTAGGAGCAACAGGAAATGTTGGCAGAAAAACTTTAGAGGTTCTTGAAAAAAAAGGACTAAAAATTGATAATCTATATCTAGTCGCCTCATCAAAAAGTGTGGGGATAAAGATTAAATTTAAAGGGAAAGAATATGAAGTTTGTGATTTAGAAAATTTTGATTTTTCGAAAGCGAAAATTATTTTCTTTGCAGCAGGTGGAAAAATTTCTGAAAAGTTTGCAGAGAAAGCCTCTAAGAGTTCATTTGTCATTGATAATTCAAGCTTCTTTAGAATGAATCAAGATGTTCCATTAATTGTTCCTCAAGTAAATCCTGAGGATTTAAAGAATATTAAAAAAAATATTATAGCAAATCCTAACTGTTCTACTGCACAATTGGTAATTGCACTTAAACCTTTACATGATTTATTTGAAATCAAAAGAGTAGTTGTCTCTACTTATCAATCAGTTTCAGGAGGTGGTAAAGCACCCATGGATGAATTAATTGAACAAACTAAAATGGCATTAGGTGGAAAAAATATTGAATCCAAAAATTTTACAAAACAAATAGCATTTAATGCTATTCCTCATATAGATACATTTTCAGACTCTGGTTATACAAAAGAAGAACTTAAAATGACAAATGAAACAAAAAAAATTCTTGGTGATAAAATAGATTTAACAGCAACTTGTGTTAGATTACCTATATCAGTTAGTCATTCAGAGTCAGTAAATATTCAGTTTAAAAAATCTTTTTCCTTGGAAAAAGTTAAGCAAGCTCTCGATAATTTTGAAGGCTGTAAGGTAATTGATGAAAGAGTTGATGGAGGATATATAACTCCTTTAGAGGCAGAAGGTAAAGATGAAACATTTATTTCTAGAATTAGAGAAGACAAAACAATTGAAAATGGACTAAATTTATGGATTGTCTCAGATAATTTATTAAGAGGAGCGGCTTTAAACGCAGTAGAAATTGCAGAAACTTTGATTAAAAATAATTTTTATGGAAAATAAGGAACCTCTATCACCCCATATACAAATTTATAGGTGGCATATTTCATCTTTAGTCTCCATCTCTCATAGAATAACTGGAATAATAAATATAATAGCGATTACCGCAATATGTTTTTGGGCCTCGCTACTTTTACTTGGAGAGAGTAAATATGAAACTATAGATTTTTTTTTAAACTCTTTAGTGGGTAAATTTATTATTTTAGGTTTAACCTGGTCATTTTTATTTCAAATTTTAAGCGAGATCAGACATCTTATAATGGACCTTGGTTATGGTTTTGAGATTCAAACTTCAAAAATTACAGGTTTAATAGTTATTATCGGATCAATAATATTAACTATTATTTTTTATATTATAGGAAAAAATTTTATTTAGATGATTATAGCTACCAAAAAATGGATTTTTTTAAAGTTTAGTGGAGCTATATTAGTTCCATTAATGATTTGGTTTATTTTGAACTTAATTGCAATTTATGATCAAGGATATAATGAGGTAATGATTTTTTTTACAAATTCATTGTCTAAATTTTTATTTAGTATTTTCATTATAAATGCATACTTTTTCTCAGCATTGAGTATAAGTGAGGTTTTTGAGGATTATATAAAAAACAATAAAATCAAAAATGTCGCAAATAGGCTATTATTCGCTTCAGCAGTAGCAATTCCAATAATTACAATTATATTAATAACTAATTTATGAGTGCTTATAAAATAATAGATCATGAGTATGATGTTGTAGTGTTAGGAGCAGGTGGTTCAGGACTTAGAGCTGCTGTAGGCTTAAGTGAAGCTGGATTAAAAACTGCGTGTATTTCTAAAGTGTTTCCTACAAGAAGTCATACTTCTGCTGCCCAGGGTGGTATTTCCGCTTCTCTTGGCAACATGGGAGAAGATGATTGGCGTTGGCACATGTACGATACTGTTAAAGGAGCGGATTGGTTGGGTGATCAAGATAGTATTGAATATCTGTGTAAGGAAGCACCAAAAGCAGTTATAGAATTAGAAAAATATGGAGTTCCTTTTAGTAGAACAGAGGATGGAAAAATTTATCAAAGACCATTTGGGGGTATGACAAAGAATTATGGTAATGGCATCGTGCAAAGAACATGCGCGGCTGCTGATAGAACGGGTCATGCAATTTTACATACTTTATATGGACAAGCTTTAAAACATAAAACAGAATTTTTTATAGAATATTTTGCACTTGATTTAATAATGAAAGATGGTGAGTGTAAGGGTTTAGTGGCATGGAATTTAAATGATGGAACTATTCATAGATTTAGAGCTCACAGTGTAATAATTGCAACAGGAGGTTATGGTAAAGTTTATTACTCAGCAACCTCAGCTCATACTTGTACGGGGGATGGTAATGCAATGGTTTTAAGAGCTGGCTTGCCATTGCAAGATATGGAATTTGTTCAGTTTCATCCAACAGGAATATATGGTCATGGTACTTTAATTACAGAGGGTGCAAGAGGCGAAGGAGGTTACCTTACAAATTCTAAAGGGGAAAGATTTATGGAAAGATATGCTCCTAAAGCAAAAGACTTAGCATCAAGAGATGTTGTAAGCAGATCAATGTCAATTGAAATTAACGAAGGTAGAGGTGTTGGTAAAGATCAAGATCATGTTCATTTAAATTTAAGTCACTTAGATAAAGAAATTATTGAAAGTAGACTTCCAGGTATAACTGATGCTGCAAGATTATTTGCAAATGTAGATGTTACTAAAGAGCCGATTCCAGTAGTTCCAACTGTTCACTACAATATGGGAGGTATCCCTACTAATTATAAGGGCGAAGTCCTAACAGTAAATGGTTCAGAAAAAACTGTTCCTGGGTTGATGGCAATCGGTGAAGCTGCATGTGTATCAGTTCATGGTGCTAACAGATTAGGATCTAACTCTTTAATAGATTTAGTTGTTTTTGGAAGAGCTGCAGCAAAAAGAGCAGCAGAGCTTATTAAACCAGGAACTCCTCATGAAGAAATTGGAGAATCAGAAACACAAAAATGTCTTGATAGATTTGATAAAATAAGAAATGCTGATGGAGATACTGGAACAGCAGAACTAAGATTATCAATGCAAAAGACAATGCAATCAAAATGTGCAGTTTTTAGAACAGAAAAAACCCTTAAAGAGGGAGTTGAAGAAATAAAAAAAACTTACGATGGGCTTGATTCTTTATCTGTTAAGGATAAATCATTAGTATTTAACACAGATTTGGTTGAAACTTTAGAATTTGATAATTTAATTAGACAAGCAGTTGCAACAGTAGACTCTGCTTACCATAGAAAAGAGAGTAGAGGAGCTCATGCAAGAGAAGATTTTCCAAAAAGAGATGACGAAAAATTTATGCAACATACTCTGGCTTGGTGTAATGGTAAAGAGACAAAAATAAGCTATAGAGAAGTTCATAAAACTACATTGACTAACGAAGTTCAGTATTTTCCTCCCCAGGAAAGAGTCTATTAATGGTACAAATAAATTTACCTGAAAACTCAAAAGTAAAAAAAGGTAATTATTTCAAAGACAAAACTGGCTCAAAAAATTTAAGAAAAGTAAACATATATAGATGGGATCCTTCCACTGAAGAAAATCCTAGAATTGATACTTATGAAGTTGATATGGATAATTGTCCTTCAAAAGTCCTGGATATATTAAATAAGATTAAAAATGAGTTGGATCCAACAATAGCTTATAGAAGATCTTGTGCTCATGGTGTTTGCGGTTCTTGTGCAATGAATATGGGTGGTAAAAACGGTTTAGCATGCACTACTCCCCATGCTGATATTGATGGTGATATAGACATTTATCCTTTACCCCATTTGAAAGTAAAAAGAGATTTAATTGGAGATTTAGATGGATTGTATAAACAATACCAATCTATAGAACCGTGGTTAAAATCAAATTCTAAATCTGAGACAACCGAAATCATTCAATCAAAAGAAGACAGAAAAAAATTAGATGGAGCTTATGAATGTATTATGTGCGCATGTTGCTCGACCTCATGTCCTAGTTATTGGTGGAATGGAGATAAGTATCTAGGTCCTGCAGTTCTATTACAAGCTTATAGGTGGATTGTAGATAGCAGGGATGAAGAAAGAGAAGCTAGATTAAAAAAGGTTGCAGATGAGTTAAAGCTATACAGATGTCATACTATTTTAAATTGTACTAGTGCATGCCCAAAAGGTTTAAATCCTGCAAAAGCAATCGCAGAAATAAAAAAAATGCTAGCTACAGCTAGTCTTTAAATAAGACTTTTTTTAGGTTATTCGCAGAAGAAAGCATTATTTTCAAAATTTCTTTTAAATCATTAATATCTTTTCTACTTTTTGCAGTATGAGTTGATAAACAAAAACACAATTCTTTATTAGAATTGAATATTGGCACAGAGACTCCTACCATCCCATCAAACCATTCTTCATCATCAAAAGCATAACCTTGGTTTTTAATTTTTTTAAGTTCTTTTTTGAATCGTAGAATATCTGTTATTGTATTTTTTGCGGTTTTAGGTGTTTTAATATTTTCAAATATTTGAATAACTTTTTCTTCTTCTATTGATGATAGGTACAATTTTCCTGAAGCTGATGCATGTAAAGGAAGATGATCTCCTGCTTCTAAATTTAATTGCATTGGCCAATTAAACTCTATTCTGTCAAAATAAACAAGTTTAGTTCCAATAGGTATTGATAAACTAACTGTTTCTTCAATGTCATTTGTTAACTTTCTTAAGTATGATCTCCTTAAAGTGAAATTTGGCTCATAGGGTAAACTTTTGAGAATTAAATTTCTTATTTTTGGACCAGGAAGATATTTTTTGGAATTACTCGCTACCAAATATTTTTCTTCGCATAAAGTCTCAATATGCCGATAAATTGTTGGTAAGGGTATCTTTAGCTTATGGCCAATTTTTTTTGCGGTAAAATTATCAGGGTCAACTATGATTTCCTCGAGTATATTTAATATTCTTCTGGGAGATGTTCTGCTGCTATTATCTTTCATTTAAAATTAAATTTTTTATAAAAAAATTTAAGATAAAACCGGAATTGTAAATTCTGGTCCTGCATTATCTTCTACCCAAGTTACAGTTGCAGTTTTAAGTTTAGTATAAAATCTCACTCCTTCAGGCCCATGCATAGAATGATCTCCAAATAAAGATCGTTTCCATCCACCAAAACTGTGATAGGCAACTGGCACTGGGATTGGTACATTTACTCCTATCATTCCAATTTTAGCATTTTCGGTAAAGTGTTTGGCAATATTTCCACTTTTAGTAAAAACAGCTGCCCCATTTCCTAATTCATGATCATTTACTAAATTTAAGGCTTCTTCATAAGTTTCAGTTGTCATCATGCTTAAGACAGGTCCAAAGATTTCTTCTTTATAGATTTTCATTTCAGGTTTTACATCATCAAAAATTGTTGGTCCAACAAAATAACCATTTTCATAACCTTGTTTTTTGAAATTTCTTCCATCACTCAATAATTTTGCACCTTCTTTCTCTCCAGTATTTATGTATCCTAAAACTTTTTCAAAATGTGCTTTATTATTTAAAGGACCAAAATCACTTTTTTCATCCGTATAAGGCCCAACATTTAACTTAGCAGTTTCTTCTAATAGCTTCGTCTTTATTTTCTCTTTTGTTTTTTTACCCACACAAACTGCCACAGAAATAGCCATACATCTTTCTCCAGCTGATCCGAAAGCTGATCCTATGATTGCATCAGTGGTTTTGTTCACATCTGCATCTGGCATTATAACCATGTGATTCTTTGCTCCCCCAAGTGCTTGTACCCTCTTGTTATTTTTTGTACCGGTATGATAAACATATTCTGCTATAGGAGTTGATCCAACAAAGCTAATAGCTTGAACATCTTTACTCTCTAGTAAAGTATCCACAGCTTCTTTATCTCCATTTACAACATTTAATACTCCAGGTGGCATACCTGCTTCAATAGCCAACTCCCCAAGTCTAATTGGACAGCTAGGATCTTTCTCTGACGGTTTTAAAACAAATGTGTTTCCACATGCAATAGCTACTGGATACATCCACATAGGAACCATCGCAGGAAAATTAAACGGAGTAATACCTGCACAAACTCCCAGTGGTTGCCTCATCGAGTAAGAGTCAACATTAGTTCCTACACTTGTAGAGTGATCTCCTTTAAGTGAGTCAGTTATACCTGTAGCATACTCAACAACTTCAATCCCTCTTTGAACGGAACCCTTTGCATCAGCAATAGTTTTTCCATGTTGTTCAGAAACCATTACAGCCAAGTCTTCCATATTTTTTACTAACAAATCTTTATACTTTGCTAAAATTCTAGCTCTATTAATTGGTGTAGTTTTAGACCATTTTAAAAATGCTTTCTTAGAATTCTCTATAGCCATTTCAACAGTTGTTTTACTTGCTAACTCAACCTCTGCTATTTGTTCGCCAATTGCTGGATTAAAAATAGGACCTTTTCGAGATTTTTCATCTGTATAAGTTTTTCCATCTATAAAATGACTAACTTTTTTCATGTTGCTCCTTTTTATATTTAGTTAAAAGTTATACTAGCTTTTTTTTCAATGCAATATTTTATTCCTTAAATGAGAAAAATATTATCAATTAACGATTATATGCTGTTGACTCATCAATTTAGTTAAGCTTAGATTAACCCATTAAAAAGAAAGGGATAGCTTGATTAAAAGAGACAACGTTCGAGTTTGCGTGCCAAGATATATGCAGATTGGTAAAGGCAGCCTGAGTCAACTTCCAGAAATTTTAAAAATTATTGGTTCTGTAAAATCTCCCTTAATTGTAACCGATAAGCTAATGGTAAAGTTTGGTTACGTTAAAAAGCTTCAGGAAATACTTTTAAAAGCAGGACTTAAATCTAGTGTTTTTGATGAGACTATACCAGATCCTACAGATACAGTTGTTTTAAACGGTATTGATATCTTAAAAAAAAATAAAAATGATGCTGTAATAGGCTTTGGTGGGGGAAGTCCAATCGATACTGCTAAAGCAATAGCTGTACTTTCCCAATATAGTAAAAATATTCAAGATTACAAACCACCATCTACATTTGATAAAAAAGGACTTCCAATTATTGCTATTCCAACTACTGCAGGGACTGGTTCTGAAGTAACTCATCATTCAGTAATTATTGATACCAAGAGCAATAATTTTGAGAAAATTTCTTGTAGAGGAGAAGGATTTGTTCCAATAGTTTCAATTGTTGATTATGAATTAACACTTTCTAAACCTAGAAGATTAACCATAGATAGTGCTATTGATACATTAACACATGGTATTGAAGCTTATGTAAGTAAAAAAGCAACCATGTTTTCTGATAGAATGGCATTAGATACTATTAGACTTGTTCAAGAAAATATCTATGCAGTTGATAAAGATCCAAAAGATTTAAAAGCCAGGGAGGGTCTTATGTTGGCAGCAACATTGGGGGGATTAGCTTTTTCAAACGCTTCTATCTGTCTAGTGCATGGAATGAGCAGACCACTTGGTAGTAATTTTAAGGTCCCTCATGGATTAAGTAATGCAATGTTATTACCAACTATAACTGAATTTTCAATTGATCATGCAAAAAGTAGATATGCAGATTGTAGTAGAGCTGGAAATTTTGCATCACCAACTGATGAAGATAATGTAGCCTGTGAAAAATTAATTAAAGGACTTTATAAACTAAATAATGATTTTGATGTTCCATCTATGAGCACATTTGGAATTGATGAAAAAAATTTTGAGGGGGAGTTAGAAAATATGGCGACTGATGCAGAAGTTTCAGGGGCGCCAAACCTCAATCCAAGAGTGCCTACTGTAAATGAAATGGTTGATCTTTACGGAAAAGCATGGAGGGCGTTCTAAAATGAGTTGGGAATGTTCTTTAAACTTTAAAACAACTCAAAACAGAGAGGGGAATATGAAAAAACTAATAAAAACATCTGTTAGCTTTTTTGCTGTATTTGCTTTAATGATAACTTTTTCATTACAACAAGTTACTGCAGCAGAAAAAATTAGATGGAAAGTACAATCTACTTTTAATACTGGTTGGCCTGCATTAGGAGATCCTGTTGCTCGTTTATCAGATACATTGGATAGAGCGACTGATGGTAGAATTAAACTAAAGGTTTATGAACCTGGTAAAATACTTCCGCCATTAGAAATCTCACCTTCAATTAGTAAAGGTGATTTGCCTGCAGCTTACAACTACATGGCATACGACCAAGGAAGAATACCAGCAGCAGTATTATTTGCAGCTGTACCATTCGGTATGGAACCATGGGAATATGCAGCTTGGTGGTTTGAAGGAGAAGGCGCTAAGTTAGCTAATGAAATATACAACAAACAAAATATTCAAGTTTTGTTGTGTAGCACGATTGGGCCTGAAACAGCAGGTTGGTATAGAAATCCTATTACAAGCCTAGCAGATCTTAAAGGTTTAAAAATTCGTTTCTCAGGTCTAGGAGGAATGGTTTTAAATGAAATAGGAGCTTCAGCTACTTTAATGGCTGGTGGTGAAATTTTTGCTGCTCTAGAAAAAGGAACTCTAGATGCAACTGAATATTCTATGCCTGCTATTGATGAGGTTTTAGGTTTTCATAAAATCACTAAGTTCAACCTATTTCCAGGTTGGCACCAAGTATCAACTTCAACTCATTTCATGATCAACTTAGATTTATGGAAAAAAATGGGTGCAGCTGACCAAGCTTTATTCGAAATGGCTTGTACAGCAGCAGCTATGAGAGCAATTACAACTGGTGAATTTTTACAAGGAAAACAGATTGGAACTTTTCCTTCTAAAGGTGTAACAGCTGCAAGATTGCCTGATAGTGTATTGAGAGAGCTACAAAAAGTAAGCGCTAGAGTAATGAAAGAAGAATCTGCTAAAGACGCTGACTTTGCTAAAGTGTGGGCTTCTCAACAAGCATTCATGAAAGAGTATGATGTTTGGCAAAAATGGGGTTATTTACCTCGAAACTTTTAGTATTTAATACTTAAAAAGTTGATTATAATATCGAAAGCGGCCGGTTTCACCGGCTGCTTTTGTTTTTAAGGAAATAATTTATGTCTAAAGATTTTACATCTGTTGAAGGTTCTCTTGATAAAAAGCTTCAGCTTAGACATACACCTATCACAAAAAAAATTGATAATTTCGTTTTACAGATAGGAGAAATTTTTAATTGGTTATGGGTAATATTAATTGCAGTGATAATTCTAAATGTAGTCTTAAGATATGTATTCAAAAATGGAATGATTGAATTGGAAGAATTACAATGGCACCTTTATTGCATTGGATGGTTAGTTGGTTTATCGTCTACATATATAGTTGACTCGCATGTAAGGGTTGATGTTTTAAGTGAGAGATTAAGTTATAGAAAAAAATTATGGTTCGAATTGTTTGGTATTTTGATTTTATTTTTACCATTCATAATCCTCGTTCTTTATTATGCTATTCCTTTTTTTGAATTATCGTGGGCTTCAAGTGAAAGATCGACGTCAGCTAATGGTTTACCAGCAAGATGGTTTGTAAAAGGTTTTTTAGTAATCAGTTTTTTCTTACTATTAATTTCCGGCCTATCAAGAATTATAAGAATAATAGAAACACTTCGGTTTGGACTAGAGGATAAAAGATGATTTCATTAGTTACAGAATATTTTTTAGCAATTGCCTTATTTTTTAGTTTTATAACCTTAATATTTTATGGATTTCCCGTAGCATGGACTATGGGCGGTTTGGGAGTTTTATTTATATTTATCTCAATGCTTTCTGATAACTTATTTGACACTTTTTATGGGGTGGATTTTGGGTTTGCATCTATGGTTGTTTACAGACTTTATGGAGTCATGGCAAACTGGGTTTTAGTTGCATTGCCAATGTTTATTTTTATGGGAATCATGATGGATAAGTCTGGCATTGCAGAGGATCTAATGACTGATCTATCTAAGTTATTTGGTAAAACAAGAGGCGGACTTGCAATTTCAATTGTATTTATTGGAGTTTTACTTGCTGCCTCCACAGGAATTATTGGTGCTGCAGTAGTGTTGTTAACCATATTAGGTGTGCCTTTGATGTTAAAAAATAATTATAATCCAAACTTAGCTTGTGGAGTTGTTTGCGCAACTGGGACTTTAGGAATTTTGATACCACCAAGTATTATGTTAGTTATTATGGGTGACCAAGTGAGAATATCAGTAGGTGATTTATTTATGGGTGCTGTATTCCCTGGGCTATTACTTGGACTATTGTACACAATCTTTATTGTTGTTTATGCTTATATGAACCCAAAAGCAGCACCATTACCAAAAGATGCAGAACCAGTAGACTTAAAAATAGTTTTAAGAGTTTTAAAATCTATCATACCACCAGCTTTATTAATCTTTGCTGTTTTAGGAAGTATATTTATGGGAATTGCAACTCCAACAGAAGCGTCAGGAGTTGGAGCTTTAGGAGCATCTTTATTAGCTATAGTTAGAGGAAGGTTGTCATTTTCAGATTTAAAAATTGTAATTAGAAAAACAACTCATACCACCGCATATATTTTTGCACTTTTTGTTGGTGCAACAATGTTTGCATTAATTTTAAGAGGTTTAGGTGGTGATGAATTAATAGAGGGAGCTCTTAAAGCATTACCTTTTGGAACCAGTGGAGTTGTAATTGTTGTTTTGTTTGTGGCGTTTTTGCTAGGGTTCTTTTTAGATTGGATTGAAATTACATTGATAATTTTACCATTTCTGGCTCCAGTAATGATGGACTTGGGAGTTGATATGGTTTGGTTTATCGTAATGTTTGCAGTGGTTTTACAAACTTCATTTATAACCCCACCAGTCGGTTTTGCTCTTTTTTATATGAAAGGTGTAGCTCCACAGGGTATTTCAATAATGAATATTTACAAAGGTATAATACCATTCGTAATTCTTCAAGTTATAGCTGTTGCTATTGTATTTAATTTTCCAGAAATAGTTACTTGGTTACCAAAAGTAGCTTACGGTCCATAAAATAGAAATTAATAGATATGAAAAAAGTAAAATTAATTATCGTGACCATATTTGTATTAAGTTTATCAAATCTTGTAAAAGCTGATTTGAATAATTCTTTAAAGAAATATCTAGATGGAAAAGATCTAGAAAAAGGATCTACACAAATATACCTCCTTAAAAGGTGTAGTGCAGTTTATGCCTATGCCTCTGGTATTGTTCTTAAATCAGATGCTGTTTCTTCAAAAAATTTTATAGAGATCTCTAATAATTTATTATTTAAGTCTGTAGAGTTAATGGTTATTGATGAAAATAAAAAACTTGAAGAAGCTCAGGCAGAGGCTGAAAAAAATAGGAAAGAGTTATTCAGTAATTACATAGCTGATGGTAAAAAAAATTGGGAAAAAAACAAATCCCACTTTAAGGGGTCATATATATCTGAGGATATGGCTATCTGCTCCAAGTTGACTGAAGAAAATTAAAATAAAAAACTAATTTTTTATTGAATAATTATGAGTTATCAATAAAAGATAAGCTCATTCATGAAAAAAAAAATTTCTTTAATTGGCGCAGGACAAATAGGTGGAACGCTTGCACATTTAATAGGAACAAAAGAATTAGTAGATGAAGTAGTCTTGTTTGATGTAGCTAGCGGAATAGCTAAAGGTAAAGCTCTAGATATTGCACAATCTTCATCGGTAGATGGTTTTAATGTAAGCTTTAAAGGCACCGATGATTATAAGGATATAAAAGACTCCAATGTAATTATTATTACAGCTGGAGTTCCAAGAAAACCTGGAATGAGTAGAGATGATCTGCTTGGTATTAATTTAAAAATTATTAAACAGGTTGCTGAAGGAATAAAACAAAATGCTCCAAACGCATTTGTGATATGTATTACTAATCCTTTAGATGTTATGGTTATGGCTTTCCAAAAATTTTCTGGTCTACCCTCAAACAAAGTAGTTGGCATGGCTGGGATATTAGACAGTTCTAGATTTAAATTATTTTTATCATTAGAATTAAACGTTCCTGTAAAAGAAATAGATGCAATGGTCATGGGTGGTCATGGAGATACTATGGTTCCAATGCCAAGATTTACAAAAGTTTCAGGAAAACCCTTACTAGATTTAGTTAAAGAAGGAAAAATAACAAAAGAAAGATTAGAAGAAATAAATCAAAGAACAAGAGATGGTGGTGCTGAAATTGTTAAGCACCTTGAAAAAGGTTCAGCATTTTATGCTCCTGCAGCGTCTGGTATTCAAATGGCTGAAGCATATCTAAATGATGAAAAAAAATCATTACCTTGTGCTGTTCAATTGAATGGAGAATATGGAGTAAAAGATGTTTATGCAGGAGTTCCAGTTATAATTGGAAAAAATGGTGTTGAAAAAATAGAACAGATTGATTTAGACGAAAAAGAAAAAAAAGAATTTATACACTCCATAGAGGCAGTGAAAGCCCTCTGGGAAGCAGCATCTAAAATAGACCCTGATCTTTCTAAATAATAATGAATATACACGAGCATCAAGCTAAAAAAATATTAAAAAAATATGGAGTAGCTGTTCCAGAGGGAATTTTTGCATTAACTGTTGATGATTTAATAGAAAAAGCAAAATCTTTAAAAACAAAAAAATATGTTTTAAAGGCACAAATACATGCAGGTGGAAGAGGCAAAGCAGGAGGAGTTAAAATTTTAGATAATTTGGAAGAATTAAAAATCGCTGCAAAGGAATTACTAGGTAAAATTCTTGTAACACACCAAACTGGCCCAGAGGGAAGAGAAGTTAAAAGATTATATGTTGAAGAGTCCTCTAATATTGTCAAAGAATTTTATTTATCATGCTTAATTGATAGATCTAGCTCAAAAATTGCATTTATATCTAGTGATCAAGGGGGCATGGATATAGAAGAAGTAGCAAAAAATGATCCACAAAAAATTGTAACAACCAAAGTCGAAATGAGTGATGAAATTTCTGAAACAGATTGTGAAAAAATTATTAAGATCTTTAATTTAAATGATAATATTAAAAATCAAGCAATTTCCTTAATTAAATCAATTTATAAAATGTTTAAAAATACTGATGCTAGCATGGTTGAAGTTAACCCTTTGATATTGACAAAAGACGAAAAAATTATCTGTCTTGATGCAAAAGTAAATTTTGATTCAAACGCTTTATTTAGACATCCTGAAATTATAGAACTTAGAGACTTAAATGAAGAAGATCCAACTGAAATAGAAGCTAGCAAGCATGACCTTGCTTACATAAAGTTAGATGGAAGTATTGGGTGTATGGTTAATGGAGCGGGCTTGGCTATGGCGACCATGGATATAATTAAATTGTATGGAAAAGAACCAGCCAATTTTTTAGATGTAGGAGGTGGCGCATCAAAGGAAAAAGTTTCAGCTGCTCTAAAGTTAATTCTTTCTGATAAGAATGTAAGAGGAATTCTTATAAATATTTTTGGTGGAATAATGAGATGTGATGTTCTTGCCCAAGGTGTTGTTGATGCTGCAAAAGAAATAAATATCAGTGTTCCTTTAGTAGTAAGACTTGCTGGAACAAATTTTAAACAAGGAAAAGAAATTTTAGATAATTCTGGTTTAAAAATAATTTCTGCAGAAAATTTAGATGATGCAGCAAAAAAGATTGTTGAAGCTATAGAGTAATATGTCAGTTTTAGTAAATAAGAATACCAAAGTTATCTGCCAAGGATTTACAGGTAAGCATGGAGAATTTCATTCTAAGCAAGCAATAGAGTATGGAACAAATTTAGTCGGTGGAGTAACACCCAAAAAAGGTGGTCAAATACATCTCGATAGACCTGTTTTCAATACAGTTGCTGAAGCAAAAGATAAGGTTGGTGCAGACGCAACAATGATTTATGTACCTGCGAAATTTGCAGCAGCAGCAATAATAGAAGCAATAGATGCATCAGTTGAATTGATAGTTTGTATTACAGAAGGTATTCCTGTTCAGGATATGCTTAAGGTTAAGCAAAAGTTAAATGAATCAAAAAGTCGATTGATAGGACCTAATTGCCCGGGTATCATAACACCTGATGAGTGTAAAATTGGAATAATGCCTGGAAGCATTCATAAAAGGGGAACCGTTGGAATTGTTTCACGATCTGGAACATTAACTTACGAAGCAGTAGCACAAACAACTGAAAATGGGTTAGGACAATCAACATGTATTGGTATTGGAGGAGACCCAATAAATGGTACCAACTTTATTGATTGTTTAGATTTATTTTTAAATGATGAGGAGACTCAATCGATTTTAATGATCGGTGAAATTGGAGGAACAGCAGAAGAAGAAGCTGCAGAATTTTTGAAAAATCATAAAATTAAAAAACCAGTTGTAGGATTTGTTGCAGGAATTACTGCCCCTCCAGGACGAAGAATGGGACATGCAGGTGCAATTATATCTGGAGGAAAGGGTGGAGCAATAGACAAAATAAAAAAAATGGAAGAATCAGGCATAACAATTGCTAAATCTCCATCAATAATTGGAAAAACTTTATTTAATAAACTGAATAATTGAAAAATTCGTATCTAGGTTTATATTAAATAATAAATGTCATCATCTAAAAATCTCGAATATGAAAAAACTGCATTTCTAAGTAAATCAAATAGTGCTTTTATTGAAGAAATGTATATGAAATTTGTGAATGACGATCCAACCCTGCCTGAAAGCTGGAAAAAGTATTTTAATGATATTGGTGAAGAATTTGATGTGATCGTTAATGAGATTAATGGGCCATCATGGAGCCCATCTAAAAAATTTTCTATAAATAAAAATCAAAAAAGTAATAACGGTCAACTAAACGAACTAGAATTAATGCAGTCGAATGCAAATTCAATAAAAGCTGTTGCAATGATTAGGTCATATAGACAAAGGGGACATTTGATTGCTAAACTAGATCCCCTAGGACTACTTAAAGCAGAATATTTAGAAGAACTCCATCCTGATTCTTATGGTTTTAAAAAGGAAGATTATAAAAAAAAAATTTTCTTAGATGGTGTTATAAATAAAAAACATTCAAATATTTCTGAAATACTAAATTTTTTAAAAGAAAAATATTGTGGCTCATTAGGCTATGAATATATGCATATTTCGAATCCAACTGAAAGAAAATGGTTTAGAGATAGAGTTGAAAAAACAGATGATTTTAAATTTACTCAGAATGGAAAAGAGGCGATTCTAAATAAATTAATTCAAGCAGAGGGTTTTGAAAAATTTTTACATACCAAATATGTTGGCACTAAAAGATTTGGACTAGATGGAGGTGAAAGTTTAATTCCAGCACTTGAACAAATAATCAAAATAGGTGGTCAATCAAAAATAAAAGAAGTTAAAATTGGAATGTCCCATAGAGGTAGACTTAATGTATTAGCAAATGTTCTGCAAAAATCTTATAAAAGAATTTTTAACGAATTTGCAGGTGAGATTAGTTCAAAGTCAGAAGATGATACAGGAGATGTTAAATACCATTTAGGAGCTTCGTCCAATAGGGAATTTGATGGAAACTCTGTTCATGTTAGTTTAACTGATAATCCATCACATTTAGAAGCAGTTAATCCTGTTGTTCTTGGACAAACTAGAGCCAAACAATATTTTCATAAAGACAAAGAGAGAAAAAAAGTAATTCCAATCTTAATTCATGGAGATGCAGCTTTTGCTGGACAAGGAGTAGTGGCGGAATGTTTTGCAATGTCTGGTCTTCCTGGCCATAACACTGGAGGAACAATACATATTATTGTTAATAATCAAATAGGTTTTACGACAAGTCCTCGGTTTGCAAGATCCTCTCCATACCCATCTGATATCGCAAAAATGGTTGAAGCACCAATTATTCATGTAAATGGCGATGATCCAGAAGCAGTAGTTTATGCTGCAAGAGTAGCAACAGATTTTAGACTAAAGTTTAATAGAGATGTAGTGATAGATTTAATTTGTTATAGAAGATTTGGGCACAATGAAGGAGATGAACCTTCATTTACCCAACCACTCATGTACAAAAAAATACGTTCACACCCTTCTCCTGTTAAAGTTTATGGTGAAAAATTGATTAATGATAAATCTATTTCAAATGATCAATTAAATAATTTAGTTAAAAAATTTAAAGCTCTTTTGGATGAACAATTTAAAAATGCCAAAAATTATAAGCCAAAAATAGAGTGGTTTGAAGGTACCTGGTCAAGATACAAACCTGAAAAAGGTAAAGATAAAAGAGGAGTTACTGGTTCTGACACAAAGAAACTTAAAGAGATTTCAGATAAGATTAATACAATTCCTAAAGAAATAAATGTTCATAAAACTATTACAAAAATTATAGATAATAGAAAATTAATGGTAGCAAACGGCAAGGGTGTAGATTGGTCTACAGCAGAAGCACTCGCCTTTGGGTCTCTTTTAGAAGAGGGCTATCCTATAAGGTTAGTAGGTCAAGATTCAGGCAGAGGAACATTTAGCCAGAGACATTCAGTTTTAAGAAATCAATTAGATAACTCTCGCTATATACCTTTAAATAATATTTCAAAAAAACAAAAAAATTTTGAGATAGTTGATAGTTTTTTATCAGAACTAGCTGTTTTAGGGTTTGAGTATGGTTATAGTTTAGTTGAACCAAACACACTCACAATTTGGGAGGCTCAGTTTGGTGATTTTGCAAATGGTGCTCAAGTAGTAATTGATCAATTTATTGCTTCAGGTGAAAGAAAATGGTCGAGAGCCTCTGGTTTAGTTATGCTTTTACCTCATGGTTATGAAGGTCAAGGTCCTGAACATTCATCTGCAAGATTAGAAAGATTTTTACAACTTTGTTCAAATGATAATATGCAAGTAATGAACTGCACAACTCCTGCAAATTACTTTCATGCCCTGAGAAGGCAGATGCATAGAGATTTTAGAAAGCCTTTAATAGTTATGACGCCCAAATCATTATTAAGACATAAACACTGTGTTTCTAATTTGGATGATTTTGATAAAAAAAACTCATATCATAGAGTTTTATGGGATCATGCTATAGATCCAAAAGTTAAGGGTTTTATTAAATTAAAGAAGCCAAAAAAAATTAAAAAAGTAATTATTTGTTCTGGAAAGATTTATTTTGATCTGTTGGAGGAAAGAGAAAAACTGAGAAAGAATGATGTAGTCTTCTACAGAATTGAACAACTTTATCCTTTCCCTGCAAAAAGTCTTGCTAATGAACTCAAACCTTATGCTAAAAATGCTAATTTTTATTGGTGTCAAGAAGAACCTAAAAACATGGGTGCATGGTTTTCTGTTAGAGACTATATCCAATGGACATTAGATAATATTAAGGCTAATAATAATAAAATTTCTTATATTGGAAGAAGTCCTGATGCATCACCTGCAACAGGGTATCTTAAGAGGCATATGTTACAACAACAAGAAATTCTAAAGAAAGTTTTTGAATAAAATGAGTGAAAAAATTTTAGTTCCAGTTCTTGGTGAAAGTATTGTGGAAGCAACAGTTTCTAAATGGTTAAAAAATGAGGGTGATTTAGTTGAAGCAGATGAGCCTATTGTTGAATTAGAAACGGACAAGGTAAATTTGGAAGTTCCTTCTCCTGCATCAGGTGTATTAGAAAAAATAAATTCTAAAGATGGATCTGTTGTTGAAGTAGGTGCTACATTAGGATCAGTATCTGTTAATGGTGTAAGCTCAAAAAAAAAAGAGGTTGAAGAATCGAAATCAATCGAACCAAATGAAGAAGAAATCAAGATACAAACTTTAGATCCAAAAGTAGAAGAGGCTGAAACGCAATTTACAGAAGATGAAAACTTAGAGGAGCCCCTTATATTGACTAATCAAATTGAAGAGACGAAGAAAAACCAAACTTTATCTCCAGCTGTCAGAAAAATAGTAAGAGATAATAAAATTGATATTAAAACTGTAAAAGGTTCAGGAAAAGATGGGATGATTTTAAAGGGTGATTTAATTAATTTAATGGGTGTTAATCCACCTCCGTCTGAAAGAAAAATAAAGCATGGTCAAGAAGAGAGAATTAAAATGACCAGACTAAGACAAACTATTGCGAAAAGATTAAAACAAGCACAAGAAAATGCAGCGCTATTAACCACTTTCAATGAAGCAGATATGACAAGTATTATAGAGATGAGGAAAGAAAACCAAGAAGATTTTCAAAATCGTTATGGTATAAAGCTTGGATTTATGTCTTTTTTTGTCAAAGCTTGTGTTGTTGCTTTAAAAAACTTCCCCTCAGTAAATGCAGAAATAGAAGGTGATGAAATTGTTTACAAAAACTATTATAATATAAGTTTTGCAGTAGGTACTGATAAAGGTCTTGTGGTTCCAGTTTTAAAAAATGCTGATGAATTATCATTTGCAGATATAGAAAAAAATATTAAACAAATTTCAGAAAAAGCAAGGGACGGTAAATTAACAATAGAGGACCTACAAGGAGGAACCTTCACCATTAGTAATGGAGGAGTTTATGGTTCAATGTTGTCTACACCAATATTAAACTTACCTCAGTCTGGTGTATTAGGCATGCATAATATTGTCGATAGGCCAGCTGTAATTAATGGTGAAATAAAGATAAGACCAATTATGTATTTAGCCTTATCATATGATCACAGAATTATTGATGGTAAGGAGTCAGTATCATTTTTGAAAATGATTAAAGAAAATTTGGAAGATCCAAGAAGATTATTTTTAGATATTTAAATGGAAGATAAATTTCAAGCAGTAGTTATTGGTGGGGGCCCTGGAGGCTACGTTTGTGCCATTAGACTTTCTCAATTAGGTCTCAAAACTGCATGTATAGAGTCCCGAGGTTCATTAGGAGGAACATGCTTGAACATAGGCTGTATTCCATCAAAAAGCTTATTAAATTTGTCTGAAGAATTTCATAAAGCCAAAAATTTATCAAGCAAAGGTATTGAAATAGGGGAGATAAAATTGAATTTACCTAAAATGATGAAAAATAAAGATAAGGCAGTCACAGTTTTAACAAAGGGAGTAGAATTTTTATTAAAAAAAAACAAAGTGACGTATTTTAAAGGTATCGGAAGTTTCAAATCAAAAAATGAAATTTTAATAAAGGAAAACCACAATAAAAAAGAGACAATAATAAAGGTGGATAAAACTATAATTGCAACAGGTTCGTTACCAATTTCTCTACCAGGAACTGAATTCGATGAAAAAATTATTGTTTCTTCGACTGGTGCATTGAAATTTGATCAAGTACCAAAAAAGATGGTTGTGGTTGGAGGAGGATATATCGGTTTAGAGATGGGTTCAGTTTGGTCAAGGTTAGGAACTGAAGTTCATGTAATCGAGTTTTTAGATCATATCACACCAGGTATGGATAAAGAGATTTCAATTGAATTTATGAAAATTTTGAAAAAACAAGGAATAAATTTTCATATGCAGCATAAAGTAGAACAAATCAAAAAAAATAATTCAGGAGCAATTGTTTCCACAAAAGATAAAGGGGGAAATAAAAAAGATTTCAATACTGATATAGTTTTAGTTTCAGTAGGAAGAAAGCCAAATACAAGTGGTTTAAATTTAGAAAAAGTTGGTGTTAAACTAGATGAAAAAAAGAGAATTAAAACCGATAAATATTTTAAAACTAATCAAGATAATATTTATGCTATTGGAGATGTTATAGCAGGGCCAATGTTAGCGCACAAAGCAGAGGATGAAGGTATTGCTGTCGCAGAAAACATTGCTGGTCAGTCAGGTCATGTAAATTATGATACCATACCAGGTGTTATTTATACAACTCCAGAAGTTGCTTCTATTGGAAAAACAGAGGAGCAATTAAAAGAATTAAATATTAAATATAAAATCGGTAAATTTTCATTTATGGCAAACTCCAGAGCAAAAGCTATAGATGATGCTGAGGGATTTGTAAAAATTTTAGCAGATGAGAAAACTGATAAAGTGTTAGGAGCTCACTTAATTGGTCCACACGCTGGAGAGTTAATAGCAGAAATAGGGGTTGCAATGGAATTTGGCGCTAGTTCAGAAGATATTGCTAGAACATGTCATGCCCATCCCACTTTCTCCGAGGCAGTAAAAGAAGCAGCATTATCTGTAGATAAAAGAGCAATACACTCTTAAAATATTTTCATATTATTAAAGTATGAAATTTCCGATTCTATTACCTAACATTTTCAATCATCCTTTTACATATGAAAGTGATTTAGATCTAAAAGTAGGCGATTATGTAGTAGTACCTTTTGGAAAATCCAAAATTACAGGAGTTGTTTGGGACGAATTTGAAAAAAAAAATAACAAAAATTTTGAAATTAAGACTGTTTTAAAAAAATTAAATGTAACTCCACTAAAAAAAACAACTATAAAATTTCTTAATTGGTTCGCTGAATATAATATAATTCCAAAGGGGATGGCTTTGAAATTGGTTCTATTAAGTAGTGATGCTATAGAAAAGTTTCAAAAAGAAGTTTTCAAGACTTTCAATACTAATATTAGTGCAAGCACAATTAAACTTTCTGAGGAACAAAAAAGATCTTTAAAAAAAATGAATATTTCTAATGAAAAATTTAGAGTTCATGTACTTCAAGGTACAACAGGATCAGGCAAAACTGTTGTTTATTTTTCAGCTTTAAAAGAAATTATGAATAAAGATTTTCAAGGACTGATTTTACTACCTGAAATAGGTTTAACAAGTCAATTTGAAAAAAAGTTTTTAGAATTTTTTGGAATTACACCAGCAATCTGGCATTCTGGTATTTCAAAAAAAAGGAAAGAAATTATTTGGAGTGGGGTTGCGAATGGTGAAATTAAAGTTGTAATAGGAGCAAGATCATCCTTATTTTTACCATTTAAGAAATTAGGTTTAATTATTGTAGACGAAGAACATGACCAATCATATAAGCAAGACGAAGGCGTCAGTTATAATGCAAGAGATATGGCAATCTCAAGAGCATCATTTGAAAATATTCCTATCAATTTGATAACTGCTGTTCCATCAATTGAAACGTTTGAAAATATAAAAAAGGGTAAGTATAGTATTTCTAAATTAGAAAAACGTTATCAAAATGCATCTTTACCAAATTATGAAATAATCAACCTCAATGAAACTAAATTAGAAAAACAGTCATGGCTTTCAAAAAAGATAATAGAAAAAGTAAATTTTCATCTTGATAAAGACGATCAGGTATTATTTTTTTTAAATCGGAGGGGATTTTCTCCGCATGTGCTTTGTAGCAAATGTTTCAATAGTTATTCATGTCCTAACTGTTCAATTAATTTAGTTTATCACAAAAATAAAAATAATTTGTTGTGTCACTATTGTGGTTTTAGAACAACTCTAAAAAGAAATTGTACAAAAGATGGGAATTGTGAAATTATTTTTAGTGGACCAGGAGTTGAAAGAATATCCGAGGAAGTAAAAAAAATATTTCCGTCAAAGAAAATAGAAATTTTTTCAAGTGATACTATGAATAAAAAAGATTCTGTTGTAAAGTTAGAAAAAATAATCAATAATCAGACTCAAATTTTAGTTGGTACACAATTAATTTCTAAAGGTTTTCACTTTCCAAACTTAAATTGTATTGTAGTAGTTGATATTGATCTTTCTTTAAATGGACACGATTTAAGGGGTGCTGAAAAAAACTTACAATTATATCATCAGCTTTCAGGAAGAGCAGGAAGAACAGGCAAACCTGCAACAGTATATTTTCAGACTTTAAATAATAATCATAAAATGATTTTGGACCTAACAAATAGTAATCCCAATATCTTCCTAGATAAAGAGTTAGATATTAGAAAAAGAAATAAGCTTCCACCATTTCAAAGGTTTATTTCATTAATTTTAACTGGGGAAAATGAAGCTAAATTAGAGAAGGAGGCTTACAAATTTAAAACTTTTATAGAAAACAAATTAGCTGGAAAAATTTTAGGACCAGTAAATGCACCAATATTTAGATTAAAAAAAAAATATAGAATTAGGTTGTTAATTAGAGGGGCAAAAACATTAAAATTACAAAATTCACTAGCAACGGCAATTCCAAATTACAAATTTCAACCAGGAATAAAACTATCAGTTGATGTTGATCCAATAAACTTCAATTAATCCTCTAAAAGGCTGCATTTTAACAAATGTGCTACTTGAAGACATAATGGTCATATGTTAATTAAAGCGTGATTTTTAATTAATCTTCGACAATACATAGGAATCAAGTTGGGCAAAGACACAGAATTTTCAATTACTTCTGCTAAAAGGTATTCTCTTGCACTTTTTGAACTTGCAGCGGAAAATAGTTTATTAAGCCAAATAGAGAATCAATCTTTATCTATACTTAATTTAATAAATCAAAGTGATGATTTTTATAATTTAATAAAAGATCCAACTATTAACCAAGAAGACTTATCAAAAGTAATAAATAAAATCATGGAAAAAAATGAATTTGATAAATTATTTAAAAATTTTCTAAATTTTTTAATTCAAAAAAGACGTTTCTTCTTTATTAAGAATATTCTTGAAAGCTTTATTGAGACTTGTTCAATAAAAAGAGGTGAACTGAAAGCTGAATTAAAATCAGCAAAAAATTTATCAACTGAAGAAATAACAAAAATAAAAGAGTTGTTAACTAAAAATTTTAGCTCAAAAATAAAATTAAACTATAAACACGATGAAAGTTTAATAGGAGGTTTAGTAGTGCAAGTCGGAAGTACTATGGTTGATACTTCAATTAAAAATAAATTACAACAAATCGAAAATAGAATGATAGAGGCATAAATGGAAATAAATCCGTCAGAAGTTACAAAGATATTAAAAGAACAAATTAAAAACTTTGGTGATAAAGCCGAAGTCACAGAAGTTGGACAAGTTTTGTCTGTAGGAGATGGTATTGCTAGAATCTACGGTCTAGATAATGTACAGGCTGGAGAAATGGTAGAGTTTGCAGATGGATCAAAAGGGATGGCACTTAATTTAGAGAGTGAAAATGTTGGTGTTGTAATTTTTGGTGATGATAGAAATATAAAAGAGGGTGATGTAGTAAAAAGAACTGGTAATATTGTCGACACTCCTGTTGGAAAAGAATTATTAGGAAGAGTAGTTGATGGCTTAGGCAATCCAATTGACGGCAAAGGACCATTAAGCAAAACTGTTAAAAAAACTAGAGTAGAAGTAAAAGCACCAGGAATTATTCCTCGACAATCAGTTAGTGAGCCAATGCAAACTGGATTGAAATCAATTGATAGTTTGGTTCCAATTGGAAGAGGTCAAAGAGAATTAATTATTGGTGATAGACAAACTGGAAAAACTGCTGTTGCTGTAGATGCAATTATCAACCAAAAAAAAATAAATGAGTCTGGAGATGAAAAACAAAAATTATATTGCATATACGTTGCAGTAGGACAAAAAAGATCAACTGTTAGACAAATTCAAAAAACATTAGAAGAAGCAGGTGCAATGGAATATACAACTATTGTTGCAGCTACAGCATCTGATTCCGCACCTTTACAATTTTTAGCACCATATACAGGATGTGCTATGGGTGAATACTTTAGAGATAATGGAATGCACGCATTAATTATTTATGATGATTTATCTAAGCAAGCAGTCGCATATAGACAAATGTCACTTTTGTTAAGAAGACCTCCAGGGCGTGAAGCTTATCCAGGAGATGTATTCTACTTGCATAGCAGATTACTTGAGAGAGCTGCAAAACTAAGTGATGAACATGGTGGTGGATCATTAACAGCACTTCCAATTATTGAAACTCAGGGTGGAGATGTATCTGCATTTATTCCTACCAATGTAATTTCAATTACAGATGGCCAAATTTTCTTAGAAACTGAATTATTTAACCAAGGTATTAGGCCAGCAATTAACGTTGGCTTATCAGTATCTAGAGTTGGATCATCAGCCCAAACTAAAGCAATGAAAAAAGTTTCTGGTTCGATGAAATTGGAATTAGCTCAATATAGGGAGATGGCAGCGTTTGCTCAATTTGGATCTGATTTAGATGCCTCTACTCAACAACTTTTAAATAGAGGCTCTAAATTAACTGAGCTCTTAAAACAAAAACAATATTCGCCAATGACTGTTGCAGAACAAGTGATATCTGTTTTCTGTGGTGTTAAAGGTTATCTTGATGATATTGAATTAAAAGATGTTGCTGATTTTGAGAGCAAGATTATCGAGAGATGCAAAACAGATAAACCCGAAATAATAGAGGGAATTCAAAGCTCAGGTAAGCTTGATGATGATAAAGAGAAATTGCTTGTAGAGGTAATTACTCAATTGAAAGTAAATTTTAAATCATAATTTTATATGGCAAGTTTAGATGACCTCAAAAAAAGAATAGCTAGTGTCAAGTCCACACAAAAGATTACTAAAGCTATGAAAATGGTTGCGGCAGCAAAATTGAGAAGAGCTCAAGAAAGTGCTGAAAAAGGAAGACCTTATTCTGAAAAAATGAATAATATTATTTTAAATCTTTCAAACGGAATATCTGATAAAGAAAATGCTCCAAAACTATTATCTGGCACTGGCAATGATAAAGTCCATTTATGTGTGGTAATGACATCTGACAGGGGTCTTTGTGGTGGTTTTAATTCTAATATAATTAAAAAAGCTAAAAGTTATTTTTCAAAAATTTCAGATGAGGGCAAAGAACTTAAGATTATAACTGTAGGATCAAAAGGTAACGACCAATTAAAAAGAGTTTATGGAGAAAAAATTATAGAAAATATTTCTTTTAAGGAGTCTAAAAATGCAAATTATTTTGATGCAGATAAAGTAGGAAAAATGGTAATTGAAAAATTTGAAGCTGGTGAGTTTGATGTATGTACGATTTTTTACAATCAATTTAAAAATGTAATCACTCAAATTCCTCAAGCACAGCAAATAGTGCCTTTAAATAATGAGGAAGATGTGAATGTTTCAGATGAAAGTTATGAATTTGAACCAGATGAAGATGAAATTTTAAGTAATTTATTGCCAAAAAATATTTCGACGCAAATATTTAAGGCAATGTTAGAGAATTCAGCTAGCGAGCAAGGGTCTAGAATGAGTGCGATGGACAATGCAACCCGTAACGCAGGTGAAATGGTTGACAAACTTACTATTGAGTATAATAGAAGTCGTCAGGCAGCAATTACAAAAGAACTAATAGAAATCATATCAGGAGCAGAAAGTTTATAATTATGAGCAAAGGAATAATCACACAAGTTATTGGGGCAGTAGTAGATGTAAAATTTGATGGGGAACTTCCAGAAATTTTAACGGCATTAGAATGTAAGAATGGAGATAATAGATTAGTTTTAGAAGTTGCTCAACATTTAGGTGAAAATACAGTGCGTACGATTGCAATGGATGCAACTGAGGGATTAAAAAGAGGTGATGAGGTAATTAATACCAATGCACCAATACAAGTTCCAGTTGGACCCGAAACTCTTGGAAGAATAATTAATGTTATTGGAGAACCAATTGACGAAAGAGGTGAAGTAAAAACGAAAGAAAGTTGGCCAATTCACAGAGCTGCCCCTGAATTCAACGACCAATCAACTGAAACTGAAATATTAGTAACTGGTATTAAAGTAATTGATTTACTTGCCCCTTATGCAAAAGGAGGAAAAATTGGATTATTTGGCGGAGCTGGTGTTGGAAAAACAGTTTTAATTATGGAATTAATTAACAACGTAGCAAAAGCTCATGGTGGATTTTCAGTTTTTGCCGGTGTAGGAGAAAGAACTAGAGAAGGAAATGATCTTTATCATGAAATGATGGAGTCTGGTGTTATCAAACAAGATGGCCCAGGATCTAAAGCGGCATTAGTTTATGGACAAATGAACGAACCTCCAGGAGCAAGAGCAAGAGTTGCTCTTACTGGATTGACTGTCGCTGAATATTTTAGAGATCAAGAAGGACAAGATGTACTTTTCTTTGTTGATAATATTTTTAGATTTACTCAAGCAGGATCAGAAGTTTCCGCTCTCTTAGGAAGAATTCCGTCAGCAGTTGGTTATCAACCAACTCTAGCAACAGATATGGGGAATCTTCAAGAAAGGATTACAACGACTAACAAGGGATCAATTACTTCAGTACAGGCAATTTATGTACCAGCTGATGACTTAACTGACCCGGCTCCTGCAACATCATTTGCTCACTTGGATGCAACAACAGTACTTTCTAGACAAATAGCTGAAATTGGAATTTATCCTGCTGTTGATCCTCTGGATTCAACTTCACGAATTTTGGACCCTAGAATTGTTGGAGATGAACATTACAGAGTAGCTAGAGATGTACAAAGAATTTTACAATCTTATAAATCATTACAAGATATAATAGCTATTTTAGGTATGGATGAATTGTCCGAAGAAGATAAATTAGTTGTTGCTAGAGCAAGAAAAATTCAGCGATTTTTATCACAACCTTTCTTCGTTGCAGAGGTATTCACAGGATCACCAGGAAAATTAGTTGATTTAGAATCTACTATTAAAGGATTTGATGCGATCTGTAAGGGTGAGTATGACCATCTTCCAGAGGCAGCATTTTATATGGTGGGAACTATTGAAGAAGCAATCGAAAAAGCTGAAAAAATGAAAAATGAAGTGGCAGCTTAATGAGTGAAGAATTTAAAATTGAAATAGTTAACCCTGAAAAATCTTTCTTAGCTAGAGAGGATATTATAGAAGCTATTGTTCCTGCTTTCGAAGGAGAGATGGGTATCCTTAAAGATCATATCTCTATTATTTCTTTTTTAAAACCAGGCATTATTAGAATAATAACTAATTCAGATGATGAAAGTTACTTTGTTGAAGATGGCATTGTTGAATTTAAAAATAATAATCTGTCAATACTAACAAGTTCGATTATTAATCTTTCAGAGATGGATAAATCTAAAAAAGAAGAGTTAATCAAAAAGTCTGAGGAAGAAGCAAAGGATTTAGAAATGAGTGATCAATCTAAATTTTTAGTGGATCAAAAAATTGAAGTTTTAAAATCACTTAATTAATAATTTTTTTAATTTTATCTTTAAGTTCTTTATAAACATGAAGTTTGAAATCTACTGCTACTTCAGTAATCATGTCTAATTCTATCCACCTCCACTCTAAAAATTCAGGTTTTTTTGTTTTAATATTTATATCATTGTCTTTACCCAAAAATCTCATGACAAACCATTTTTGTTTCTGACCTTTGTATTTACCTTTCCATATAATGCCTAATAAGTGATTGGGAAGTTCGTAAGTTAAAGTTCCATCTATTTCTTGAATTAATTTTACATTCTTGATACTCGTTTCTTCTTCTAACTCTCTATATGCAGCAGTTAAAAAATCTTCTCCCTCATCAACACCTCCCTGAGGCATTTGCCAAAAATTTTTAGGATTATCAATTCTTTTTGCTACAAAAACTTTATTTTTATTATTTAATACAACTATACCCACTCCATTTCTTAGAGGTAAATTTTTAAATTTTTCGTCCATTTTAACCGTTGAGTAGTTTAATGGCGTAGTTTAATTGATTATCTGTTTCTGTTTTGATTCTAAATTCATTTGTCTCCTCTACTATTTCTATATCTGGAGATACACCAACTTCAGAGATAGATTTTCCAGATGGAAGGTAATATTTGGCTATTGTTAATCTTATAGCGCCATCATTTTTTAATGGTATTATCGATTGTACAGATCCTTTTCCAAAACTATTTTCACCTAGCAAAATAGCTCTTTTGTGATCCTTTAAGGCTCCTGCAACTATTTCAGAGGCTGAGGCTGATCCATAATTAATTAAAACAATTAATGATTTTCCATTGGTTAAGTCACCTTTTTTAGCAAACCATTTTCTATTCTCTGAGGTTTTTCTACTTTTTGTGGAAACTATTTCTCCGTTATCAAGGAAAAAATCAGAAATTCTTATTGCCTGGGAAAGCAGGCCACCAGGGTTGTTTCTCAAATCTAAAATATATGCTTTAACTTCTTTATTTTTTTCAAATTTTTTTATTTGTTTCTCAATTTGAATATCACTGTTTTCATTAAATGAGGTTAACCTGATATATCCTATATTTTTTTCTAACAGATCTGCTTTTACAGATTGAATTTGAATAATTTCTCTAACAATGTTGAACTTAAGTGCTTTTTTTTCACCCCTTCTTCTTACCGTTAATTCAATTCCTGATCCAACTGGGCCTCTCATTAAATCTACAGCCTCACTTAAGGATTTTCCTTGGACTTGGATATTGTTAATTTTTACAATATAGTCTCCAGCTTTGATACCAGCTTTAGATGCCGGAGTATCATCAATGGGTGATATAACTTTTACCACTCCTGACTCCATACTTACTTCAATACCTAGCCCTCCAAACTTACCACTGGTCTCTGTTTGCATTTCATTAAATATTTCAGGAGACATATAAGAAGAGTATGGATCTAAAGATTGAAGAAGTCCGTTTATTGCTGAGTCCATACTTTCGGATTGATCAATTTCATCTACATACTCTTTATTGATCTTTTCAAGAACTTCACCAAATAAATCAATTTTTTGGTAAATATCACTTTCTGAAGAATTTACTGAAGGAAAAAAAACTAGGTTAATTAAAAATATTATTATGAAAATTCTTTTTTTATTCATATTATTAATTTCTCTTTTGGTATTAATTCTGACCACATCTTTTCCAATTCATAGAATTTTCTTTTTTCTGGATGAAAAATATGAATAACCAGATCAATACCATCAACTAATTTCCATTCATTACTGTCTTTACCTTCAATTTTAGAGTCTTTAATTCCATTATCTTTTAATTTATCTAAAACTTGCTCAGATAAAGATTGAATATGTCTTGAAGACGTACCACTTGCAATTATCATAAAATCAGCCATTGAGCTTTTATCTTTTAGGTCAATACTGACTATGTCTAATGCTTTATTTATATCTAAGGTATTAATGATAATTTTTTTTAAATCTGATATTTTGTCCATTAATTGTTTCAACCTTATCAAATTTTTCTCAATTGAGAAGATGAAATATTGACTTTATCAAATTCAATAAATTTCAGATTTTTGTTATTTAACCTTTTAAATGTTATTGAATTTAAAGATTTTTTTTTGTACCCGTGACGGTCAAAAACTAAAATATTACATTTTTGTGAAATTGATTTCCATTTATGCCATTTATGAAAATTAACTAGATTGTCAGCACCCATTAAAAAATAGATTTCATTCTTTTTATTTTTAGTAAGGTAATTAATCAAATTTATAGTTTTATTTGATTTAATTTTATTTTCATAAAATCTTACTGATATAAAGTTGTTTCTTCCTATTATCTTTTTGCAATAATTTATTCTCTTTAAAAGTTTTGTTGTACTTTTTTTTTTTAAAGGATTTTTATTTGTAATAGCCCAAACTATTTGTTCAAGATTTAATCTTTTTTTTGCTTCTTTCGAGATTGCTAAATGTCCTTTGTGAGCAGGGTCAAAAGAACCACCTAGAATTCCAATTTTTTTTTTTAAATTCAATTTATTTCCTTACTTTTCCTTTACTAGAAACTTGATATTTGTAAGAGACTAACTGATTTAAACCCACTGGGCCACGTGGCGGAAGAGTGTTTGTTGAGATTCCTACCTCTCCTCCAAAACCAAATTCTCCTCCATCTGCAAATTGTGTTGAAGTATTGTGCATTGCTATAGAACTTTTTACCTCTTTTAGAAATTTTTTTGCTGCTTTATTATTTTGAGTTATTATAGAGTCAGTATGCATAGTCCCGTATCTATTTATATGATTTATGGCTTCGTCTAAGTTTTTAACTGATTTAACTGAAACAGTTGATGATAAGTGCTCCTTCGACCAATCCTTGTTGGTAGCTTTTTGAACTTTCCCTTTGTAAAATTTTTTAATCTTATTGTCTCCAATAATTTTACATCCATTATTTTCCAAATTTTTTAAAATTGAATTTCCTAACTTTTTAATTATCTTTTCATGCAGAAGAATCGTTTCAGTTGCTCCACAGATGGCAGTATTTCTCAATTTTGCGTTATGGATTACTTTTTGAGCAATTTTAGGATTTGCATCTTTGTCAACATATGAGTGACAAATACCTTCCAAATGTCCAATTGTTGGAATATTTGAGAGACTTTGAATTTTTTTTACCAAACTTTTCCCTCCTCTTGGAATCATCACATCAATAAATTTTCTCATTTTAGTTAATAAAAAATCAACAACTCTTCTCTCTTTAATATTTATAAATTGAACAAAATTCTCATCAACTTTATTTTTTTTAAGAGCTTTTCTAAAAAAATTTGAAAGTATTTTATTTGAATAAAAAGCCTCAGAGCCACCCTTTAAGATAACTGAATTTCCAGATTTAAAACACAATGCAGCAACATCAGCTGTTACATTTGGTCTACTTTCATATATTACGCTTATAACCCCAATTGGGATCGTTACTTTAGAAATTTTTAAACCACTAGGTCTTTTCCAGCTTTCCAAAACAAAATTAGTTGGATCTTTTAATTTTACAATATTATTTATTGAATGAGTAATATTTAGAATTTTTTCATTATTTAAAATTAACCTTTTAATTAAATTATCATTTATTTTTTTTCTGTATGCATTTTTAACGTCTTTTAAATTTTCTTTAAGAATTAATTTTTTATTTTTGTTAATTAAATTACTATAATCTTTTAAAACTTTATTTTTTTTTGAAGTATCAATTTGACTTAAAAAAGCTTTTTTTGATTTTTTTCCAATATTTAGTAATAAATTTCTCATTATAATTCTACCATATCATCTTTATGAACCACTTCAGATTTTGACACGTATCCAAGTATTTTTTGAATTTCGTTTGAATGACAACCCATAATTTTATTAATTTCCTCTGATGAAAAAGAGCTAAGAGCTCTAGCAAATTCATTTCCTTTATTATCTAAAATCTTAATATGATCTCCTTTGTCAAATTTTCCCACAACTTTTTTTATGCCTGCAGCTAATAAACTTTTACCTTTTTTAATAGCTTTTTTGGCACCATCATCAATTAGAACCTCTCCCTTTGAGGAAATAGAACTTATTATCCATCTTTTCCTAGCTTGTAATTTTGAAATTTTAGGAATGAACCAAGTACAATTTCTCTTTTCCTGTATTTGACTAATTGGGTTTAAGTATAAACCATTAGCAATAATCATATTACAACCAGATAAGTTACAAATTTTAGCTGCTTCGATTTTGGTATTCATTCCACCACTTCCAAGTTCAGTCATACCTTGAGTATTAATATCAATGATATCTTTATTTAAATCATCAACTTGTTTTATCAATTTTGCATCCTTAAATATTTTAGGGTTTTTTGTATAAAGTCCATCAACATCAGATAACAAAATTAATGTGTCCGCGTTTGTAATTTGTGCAACCCTTGATGCAAGTCTATCATTGTCTCCATATTTAATCTCTGATGTTGCAATAGTGTCATTTTCATTAACTATTGGTATATAATTGAGCTTAAATAAATTTTCAAAAGTTCGTTTTGCATTGATAGACCTTTTTCTCTCTTCAGTGTCATCCAAAGTTATTAAAATTTGAGAAATGTTTAATTTATACTTAGAAAATATTTGTGAAAAAAGATTCATTAATTGTATTTGACCTATAGATGCTACAGCTTGACTTTTATCAAGTTTAAGATTTTTTTTATTATAGTTCATTTTTTTGCATCCCAAAGCGATAGCGCCTGAGCTTACAATTATTATTTTCTTATTTTTAGATCTTAATTTTTTTACGTCTTTCGCAAAACTAGATAGCCATTTTTTTCTAATATTTCTGTTTTTATCAACTAACAAGGAAGAGCCAATCTTTAGTACAATTATTTTAGAGTTTTTAAGAAGCATAAGATATTAATTTTGCCTTAACTTGTGAAATAGAACTTTTTTTAAGAGTTGATAATAGGATAACTTCAGATGATGTAATTTTTGAAAATTCTTTTATGATTTTTTTGATATCATTTTTATCAACCAAGTCTGTTTTGTTTAAAACCACCAACTCTTTTTTTTTTGAAAGTTTTGAGCTATATTTTTTTAACTCATTTTTAACTTGTTTGTAGTTTTTTTTAAGGTCTTTATTTGTTATATCAATCATATGCAAAAGTGATTTACATCTTTCTATGTGTTTTAAAAATTGTATCCCAAGGCCAGTTCCTTTATGAGCACCCTCTACCAAACCTGGAATATCTGCAATAGTTACCTCTTTATCGTCATAATTAGCCACACCAAGATTCGGATTTAAGGTTGTAAATTGATAGTTTGCGATCTTGGGATTTGCGTTTGTTACTGCAGCTAATAGGCTTGATTTACCCGCGTTAGGTAAACCGATTATTCCAATGTCAGCAATTGTTTTTAATTGTAGATAAATAATAAACTCTTCACCAACACTGCCTTTTGTAAATTTTCTTGGTGCTCTATTGGTAGAACTTTTAAATCTAGTATTTCCGAGACCTCCTTTACCACCATTAGCAGCAACAAATTTCTCTCCAACTTTTACAAAATCATAAATTAAAGTTTTGTTATCCTCTTCAAAAACTTGCGTACCTAGAGGTACTTTTAGCACTAAATCATCTCCACTCTTACCCGTACGATTCTGACCTGAGCCATTCACACCTCTTTTTGCTTTATGATGTTGTTGATATCTAAAATCGATCAAAGTATTAAGATTTTGTTCAGCTTTTAATATTACTGAACCACCATTACCACCATCGCCACCATCAGGTCCACCATATTCAATAAATTTTTCCCTTCTAAAACTTGGAGAACCATCTCCACCGTTTCCAGCTTTGATATAAATTTTTACTTGATCTAAGAATTTCATAATACAACGCTAGTTTAAGTTGTACTATTAATTGGGTTTTACTGAAACAAAAGTTCGATCTGATTTAGTCTTTCTAAAAACGACTTTCCCTTTTACTACTGAAAAAATTGAATGATCTTTGCCCATGCCAACATTTTCCCCAGGAAATATTTTAGTGCCTCTTTGTCTAACAATAATATTACCAGGTATCACAGTTTCACCACCATATTTTTTAACACCAAGTCTTCTACCGGCACTATCACGTCCGTTTCTAGATGATCCACCTGCTTTTTTTGTTGCCATAAACTATTCCTAATTATTTATTTACTTCTTTCTTAGGCACTTCTTTTTTTGAAGGCTTCGAAATTTTCTCAGCTTCAGATAAAACTTTACCATCTTTTGAAAAAATTTTGTTTATTCTTATCATAGAATATTCTTGTCTGTGACCATTTTTTCTTCTTGAATTTTGTCTTCTTCTTTTTTTGAATATTAAAATTGTTCTATTTTTACTATTTTTGATTAAATTTGCCTCCACTCTAGCCCCTTGAACGGTCGGTGTTCCAACTTCAATCATTTTGTTATCACCATAAGCTAAAATTTCTTTAAATTCAATTTTAGTATCTGCTTTAGAATCTGGTAATTTTTCTACTTTAATGATTTCACCAGATTTTACTTTATACTGTTTTCCACCTGTTTGTATTACTGCGTATGACATAATGTTTGAATTATTTTGTAATCGCAATATAGTCCGAGGAAGGCTTAAGTCAAGGTCTATAAGTCAAAAATTATCCTTTAAATCTCTCAACTTTGAAAAGGTTTGTAAATCATCTGCTTTAAGAAATATATTGCACTGTAATTCTTCATCTAAGTTAGAAGGGATAGTTGGTAATCCATTTCTAAGTTTTTCTTTAATTTTAGTGATTTTGTTTTTAAGCTGTAGGTTATTAGTATCATAGCTTGCACAAAAATTTGAATTTTGAAGTGTATATTCATGTCCACAGTAAATTTCAGTATCCTTCGGAAGTGATTTAATTTTTTTTAATGAGTTAAACATTTGTTCATATGTTCCTTCAAAAATTCTACCACAACCTAAAGAGAATAGAGTATCACCGGTAAAGATTTTTTTTTCTTTAAAAAAGTGAAAAGCAATATGTCCAGAGGTATGACCAGGGGTATGATAAATTTTTGCCTCAAAATTATCTTCTCTCCAAATTTCTTGATCATTAACTAAAATATCAATCTTTGGAATACGATCCCTATCACCACTAAATCCGATCACACTTGAATTATATTTTTTTTTTAACTCAGTATTTCCATCCACATGATCAAAATGGTGATGAGTATTAAGTATATATTTTAAATTAATGTTATTACTCTCAACAAAATCTATTATTGGTTTGGACTCACCAGGGTCTACAATGCAAGCATTCAGATTAGTTTCATCGATTATTAAATAACTATAATTGTCTTTTAGGCATCTAATTATTTGAATTTTCATTTTATTTTTCAATTAAAAATATACCTAGTTCACAAAATAGATTCTTAAGATACAAATTTGAGTTATCTATAGCTGACACATTCTTATTCATAAGTGCCAAAGACTTAAAAATTTTAAAATTAATTGTCTTAGAAAACTTAAAAAAATCCTTAATTGTGCACATATGTATATTTGGTGTATTATACCATTCATTTGGTAATGTTTTGGTGACTGGCATTGTTCCTTGAAATAATAAATTTAACCTTACTTTCCAGTGACCAAAATTTGGAATCGTTACTATGGCTTTTTTTCCAACCCTTAAAAGTTCTTTGATAACTATTTCAGGATTTATAAAAGCTTGTAAAGTTTGTCCTAACACCACGTAATCAAAAGATTTATCTGGAAATTGTTTTAAATCAAATTCAGCATCACCTTCAATAACAGTCAATCCTTTAGATATACAAATTTGTACTTTCTCTTTTGAAATTTCAA
>CACHOW010000003.1 GCA_902581695.1 uncultured Pelagibacteraceae bacterium
TCATTGGTGGGTGTTTATTAAATCCCCAATCTAAATTACTTCCCCATGCAAGTGCTTCAATAGTATCTAGTGGTAAATTATTATTTGTTAAAGCGGGAACAAGTGTCCAAATTATCAAATGAGAAATTACAAAAATAAAAAAAAGATTATTAATATTTCTTTTTAAAACAATCATAATCAATTATTTACAATAATTAACCTTACTTGACACCTCTATTTTGCTGAATATACTCCCTCGAATTCAATTTATAAAAATGCCTAAAACCAGCAAAGTTAAAAAAAAAGTTTCTAAAACTAAGAGTAAATCAACAAGTAAAGCTAAAACTAAAGTAACTAGTAAATTAAAAGCTACTCCTAAAGGTCCAATTAAATTTTCTAAGACTTATATACCCAAAGATACTGAAAAATATATGTGTGAAAAACATAAGGTTTTTTTTAGAATGAAGTTGCAAGATTGGAAAAAAGAATTAGTCCGAGCTAATAACGAAGCTCTTTACAATGGAAGTATGGACGATAATAGTGTTTCTGCAGATATTGTTGATCAAGCAAGTTCATATACTGATAAAAATGTAGAGATGAAAGCAATCAACAGACAAATAAAATTAATTTCAGAAATTGATAAAGCCTTACTAAGAATTAAAGATGAAACTTTTGGTTATTGTTTAGATACTGCTGAACCTATTGGGTTAAAAAGACTAATGGCAAGACCTATTGCAAAATATACAATTGCAGCACAAGAAAAACACGAAAAAAATGAAAAGGTTCACGCAGATGACTAAAAAAAAGAAAAAAAATAAACAAGTTCATAATCCAATCACTTACAATTTTACAAAAAAATATATTTACTTTTATTATGGTTTTTTTTGGATCCTTTTATTATTATTTGTATTTACTAGATGAATAAAAAATTAGTATTGATAGTTGTTGTTGTTTTGTTAATTGAATTATCTGGATATGGGATATTCGCTTCTTTATTTAGATTATTAAATTCTGTAAATTAAGGTTTTGGTATAACTTCATTTTTATTCATAAAAGAAAAGCCTTTTATGACAGCTTCTCTTGATGAAATATCATTGTACCATCTTGTCAAATTTTTATAGTTAGAAAGCCCTATATCATGCCATTCATGCCTTGCAATCCATGGGAAGGTTCCAATATCTGCAATTGTATAATCATTACCTGATAAAAATTTTGAAATTGAAAGTCTATCATCAAGTTCAACATAAATTCTTTCTGCAATTTTAAAATATCTTTCTTCTCCGAATTTACTTTTTCCAGGATTATAATGATGAAATTGATGGTGTTGACCTAACATGGGTCCAACATAACCCATCTGAGCCATAAGCCACTGATTTATCTCTAATCTATTTTTTTGGTCATAAAATTTTCCACTTTGTTCTGCCAAATACATTAATATTGCACCAGACTCAAAAATTGTTTTATTTTTATTCTGATCAATAATTACTGGGATTTTGCTTAATGGACTAATCTTTTTAAATTCAGGTGTGAATTGTTCACCTTTATCAAGGTCTATCTTGGTGATTTTATATTCATAGCCAATTTCCTCAAGCATAATACTAATCTTTTTTCCGTTAGGAGTATTTGCTGAAAAAAGTTCTATCAATCTTTTTTACCAAGTCTTTTTAATAAATTTGAAGAGGTTGTGGTAAATTCAAATCTGTATTTTTCATTTGGTCTGGCAAGTTTAAAACAGGCTCTAGCTGCCAAAGCTCCTTCATGGAAACCTGACAGAATAAGCTTTAGTTTTCCAGGATAAGAGCAAATATCCCCAATAGCATAAATACCTTTCTGGTTTGTTTCAAACTTTTCAGTATCAACAGAAATTGTTTTTTTATCAATATTAAGCCCCCAATTTGCAATTGGACCAAGTTGCATTATTAAACCAAAAAAACCTAAAACATAATCAGTCTTTATATTTATGATTTCCCCATCATCATGTTTTATGTCAATGCTTTGTACTTGATCAGAACCATTTGCATTAATTAATTGATATTTAGTAAAAAGATTTATTTTACCAGATTTTACCAGTTCATTCATTTTGTTTACAGTAGATTGTGCGCCTCTAAACTCATCTCTTCTATGTACTAAGTTTACCTTAGATTTTTTTGATAATTCAACTGCCCAGTCTAATGCACTATCTCCACCTCCAAAAATTGTGATTTTTTTACCCTCAAATATTTTTTTATCTTTTATAGAGTAAAATATTGATTTATTTTCGAATTTTTCACATTCTTTAGGAGAAAACTTTCTAGGTTCAAAAGAACCTACACCTCCAGCAATTATGACGTTTGGAGTAAGAAAAGTTTTATCATTACTTGTTTTCACAAACCAGTTATCATTTTGACTCTTAACTTCATCAACTCTTTCATTTAAATGAAAATTAATATCAAATGGTTCAAGTTGCTTAATTAAGTTGTTTGTTAATTCTTCACCAGTACATTCAGGTACCGCTGGTATGTCGTAAATAGGTTTGTCAGGATAAAGTTCAATGCATTGTCCACCAATTTTATCTAAATTATCAACAACTTCACAACTTAGCCCAATTAATTTAAGCTGATGTGCAGTAAAAAGTCCAGTAGGCCCTGCTCCAATTATAAGTGCATCGATTTTAATCATTTACCCTTGCTTAGTTGGTATGCTTACTTCAAGGCCATCAAGTTCCTCAGAGACTATAAGTTGACAACTTAGTCTACTATTTTGTTTTGGTTCAAAAGCCATATCTAACATATCTTCTTCCCCGTCTTCTTTTTTAGGAAGTTTATTTAACCAATCTTCTTTGACATAAACATGGCAAGTTGCACATGCCATACCACCTCCACAATCTGCATCGATACCGGGAATATCATTTTGAACAGCACCTTCCATTACTGTTAGGCCATTATCTACATCTATATTATGAACTTTATTATCTGATGTTATATAAGTTATTTTGGGCATAGAATGTATATAGGGGTAAAAAAAAATAGGGCAAGTATGCAAAACATACTCGCCCTATAAATTTAATTTAAACAGTAATTATCTGCTTCTTGCACCAGCTGAACTAACTGCAGCAGCCCAGATTACTAGACCGAATGCAATTTTGTTTATAAAGTCAGCTAAGTTGTAAACCACGTTAAGTGAGTTAGCATCAACTCCACCTGTTAGGTAACCAAATACGTAACCTAATGGATAGATTGCCCAACCAACTGTAACGATCATTCTCATAGCACTGAAAGCAGTTACTAGAGCTTTGTTACCACTTTTGGCAGCAGCTTTACCAGCTTCACCTGAGAATATTTCATAAAGAATGTATACCCAACCAGCCATACCGATTATGAAACCAAGTGTAGCGTTGATGTATCCAGCTTCTCCTAAATATCCACCGATTAACATTACTAATGAACCGATTAACAATCTCCAGAAAATACCAGAGCTTGCTTTTCTTACAGCTACTAGAATTAGGTAAAATTCTATCATCTGTAATGGTACAGTAATTAACCAGTCAATGTATCTATACACTGTTGGTGAGTCACCTGTAGTCACCCATACATCTCTCATGTACATGTAATGGATGAATGCAATACCAGTTACTAGACCAGCAACAGTTACTGACGTTTTCCAGCCAGGAGCAACAGTTCCTCTTTCCATAAAGAAAAAGGCTGTAGCAGCCAACATACCCATTGAAATTACCCAAAAGGAAATTCCAACAAAGTCATCTTGAGCTAACATCGTGGTCGCAGCGTTTGCAACACCTGTAATACCTATTAGGGCAACAGCTGTAAGAGCAAACAGTTTAAGTTTTTTCATAAAAAACTCCCTCTTTAGTTAGTTTTTACTTTGTTTAGTTTATATAAACTAGGCTTAGGCTTCCCTAAGCCAAAGTTGAGCGTTAAATACCAAATTAAAAGAGTTAATTGAAGACAAAATTAGCATTAATAAGCATTGATTTTACTGACTTTTTGAAATTAAATACAATTTTAAAGTTAAAAATCAAAAAAAAGAGCAATACGAATCAAATTTTAAATGTCAGGTAAATTTACAAAAATCTACGACCATTCAATTAATAATCCTGAGGAATTTTGGAGTGATGCTTCAAATGACATATTTTGGTTCAAAAAACCTACTAAAATTTTAAATAAATCAAATCATCCTTTTTACAAATGGTTTGAAGATGGGGTAACTAACACTTGTTACAATGCATTAGATATCCATATTGATCAAGGTAATGGAAAAAGAACAGCACTAATATATGACAGTCCTATTACAGGTAACAAAAGAAAATTTTCTTACGAAGAACTAAGAAATAAAGTTTCTAAATTTGCTGGAGCTCTGAAAAATCAAGGGGTTAATAAGGGTGATAGAGTTATCATTTATATGCCTATGATACCTGAGGCTGTTATCGCTATGCTTGCTTGTGCTAGAATAGGCGCAATTCATTCAGTAGTGTTTGGAGGATTTGCGTCTAATGAACTCGCAAGTAGAATAGATGATAGTAAAGCAAAAATATTAGTTACAGCCTCTTGTGGGTTCGAGCCAGGAAAGACTGTCGAATACAAACCTCTAGTTGATGAAGCAGTTAAACAGGCTTCTCATAAAATTGATAAGATGATTTTATTCCAAAGACCCGGATATGAAGTAAAATTAAATGCTCCTAAAGAGATTGACTGGGAAGATGCTACCTCAAACGCAAAAGAGATTGATTGTATCGAAATGAATTCAAACGAATTTGCCTATATTCTTTACACATCTGGAACGACAGGTACTCCAAAAGGGATAGTAAGAGATATTGGAGGTCACATAGTAGCTTTAAAATGGACTATGAAAAATATTTACAACATTGATGAAGGAGATATTTGGTGGTCAGCAAGCGATATTGGTTGGATTGTTGGGCATTCTTATATTGTTTATGCTCCATTATTTAAAGGATGCACAACTGTATTGTTTGAAGGAAAACCTGTGGGTACACCTGACGCAGGGGTCTTTTGGAAAATCATATCCGACTATAAAGTAAAATCTTTATTTACTGCTCCAACAGCTTTTAGAGCAATTAAGAAAGAAGATCCAGAAGGTAAGTTTTTTTCTAAGTACGATCTTTCTAAATTTGAGAGTCTTTTTCTTGCTGGTGAAAGAGCTGATCCAGATACTATCAAATGGGCTGAAAATTTATTGAATGTTCCAGTAATAGATCATTGGTGGCAAACAGAAACTAGCTGGGCAATTAGTTCTAATTGTACAGGTATTGAGATGATGGAAACTAAATATGGTTCAGCCTGTAAAGCAGTTCCTGGATATGATGTGAAAATTATTAAATCAGACAAGTCATTAGCTAAACCAAATGAAATGGGGGATATAGTTGTTAAGTTACCTTTACCTCCAGGAACATTCCCAACACTTTGGAATGCTGATCAAAGATATAAAGAAAATTACATGTCAAATTATGAAGGTTACTATCAAACTTATGATGCGGGACATATTGATGAGGATGGTTATATTTGGATTATGTCTAGAACTGATGACATTATAAATGTTGCAGGTCACAGATTATCGACAGGAGCAATAGAAGAAGTTTTATCTGAACATCAGTCAGTGGCAGAATGTGCAGTTCTTGGAATAGCTGATAAATTAAAAGGTCAATTACCTATTGGTCTTATTGTGTTAAAAGCAGGTGTAGATAAAGATAATGAAACGATCTCTAAAGAATGTATTCAAATGGTCCGGAATAAAATTGGCCCTGTTGCGGCATTCAAAGTTGCTATAGTCATTAAAAGACTTCCAAAAACAAGATCGGGTAAAATTTTAAGAGGAACAATAAGAAAAATTGCGGATAATGTTGAATACAAAATGCCCCCTACAATTGATGATCCAGTAATTTTAGACGAGATAAAAGAGGATCTTATAAAAAATAATATATTAAAAAGTGCTTAAAACTTATTTAATTTTAACTGTTGCAATATTTTGTGAAGTAGCTGGTACAATGCTACTTCCTGTTTCACACAATTTTACAAAAATAATTCCAACAATTTTTCTTTCAATATTCTATATATCTGCACTTTATCTATTAACATTCGTTGTAAATAAACTCCCTATCGCAATAGTTTATGCAACATGGAGTGGTTTAGGGATTTTTACCGTAGCAATTCTTGGATATGTCTTTTTTAATCAATCATTAAGTTGGCAATCTATTGCAGGCCTTTTCTTGATTGTTATAGGAGTAATACTAGTAAATTCATTTTAAATATATTAAATCAAAGAGTGAATTACCTTTAAATATTTTTTGAGATTTAGTTTATAATCAAACCTATTTAAATTTTTGTAACCGATTAATATTCTTTTTAATGATGATTTTTTATTTTTTGAATATTTCAAAATCAAATTTGATAATTGAGTATAGTCACCAACTTTAAATAAGAATCCTGCTTTACCATTTAAAAGAATCTCTCTTGGTCCAGTTGGGCAATTAGATGAAATAATAAACTTTTTTAATGCTTGAGACTCTAACAAAACATTTGGCAAACCTTCATATAATGAAGACAAAATAAATACATCTGAGGATTTTATTAAGTGGAAAGGATTATTTTGAAAATCAATCAATTTTACATATTTTGATAAATCATTTTCACGAATATATTTATTAAGGTTTTCTTTTTCAATCCCTCTACCAACTATTAATAAATTAAGTTTGATTTTATTTTTAATTCTATTTACTGCTTTAAGAAGAGTTAATTGATCTTTTTGGTCAGTAAGTCTGCCTACATTTATCAATTTTAATTTTTTTTTATCAAACTTTATTTTGTTTTTAATTTTTGATTTTTTTATTATCTCATTTTTATTCAATGGATTGTAAATACATTCGGTATTAATATTAAATTTTGCTTTAAATTTTTTTTTAAAATCAAAACTATTTACAATAATCTTATCAGCACAACCAAGAACATATTTAAATACTAAGTATTTAAATATATTTTGTGACCAACCATCAGGAGCTGAATTAGATCTAACAATAATTTTTACACCTAACAATTTACATAAAAGAGTGCAATAAACGTTTCCCTGAAAACAAAAAACTAAAGCATTTCTATCTTTTAAAATTTGAAAAAAAAGCAAAAATAAACCAACAAAAAATTTCTTTCTTCTTCCTATTGAATCCCAAAAATTTGCCTTAGGTGAAACAAATCTAATTTTACGGCTAAATCTACTTTTAAATTTATTTGACACTGTAATAAGAGAAATATCTTTAATTTTATCTTTTAAATAATCAGATATTATAAATAAATTCTTTTCTACCCCTCCACCTTCTATTGAAGGTATAAAAATAATTAGTCTTTTTTGTTTCATTGTTCTATAAATATTTTCATTCATATAAACCTAATTTAATGAAAAAACAAAAAACTTTAGTTTCGATCTTAATTATAAATTACAATAATGGTAATTTATTGACCAGAGCTATCAAATCGTCTTTAGATCAAAAATATAAGAATATTGAAATTTTAATTTTTGACGATAAATCTACGGACAATTCAAAAAAAGTTTTAAATCACTTTAAAAAAAACAAAAAAATAAGAATTTTTTTTAATAAAAATAAAAAGAAAAAGATTGCTGCTTTAGATGCAATGAATGGGTACATAAAACTTTTTAAAAGATCTAAAGGATCATTGATCTGTTTCTTAGATAGTGATGATTATTTCCATAGATTAAAAGTTGAAAAAATTATAAAAATTTTTTCCAAAAGAAAAGAAATAGATTTCATTCAAAACCTTCCCAATATAAAAAATAATTTAGGGACAAAAAAAAGGGGAAATAAGAATAATCCATTAAGTTTTTGGCCTTATTTAGCACCAGAGAGTTGCATAAGTTTTAGAAAAAAATTTATGAATTCTTTTTTAAAAACAAATAAGAAATTCAATAACAGTTTTGAAGATATTTGGTTAGGTTTCAGAATGGGTGTTTATGCTTTTTTTTGTTTAAAAAAATTTTATACTATAAATATGAATTTAACTTTTTACGAAAGTTTAGGACAATCTAAAAAATATAGGTTACTTAACAAAAACTGGGTTAAACGTAGAAAAAATTCTTTTGAGTATTTAAAGCGTATTTCAAAAAATAAAAATATATTAAATAAAAATTGGGATTTTATAATTACAAATTTTATAACAAAATTTTATTAATAAAGATGAATAACAAGATAGAATTTAATAAACCCTTCACATCAAATAAAGATAAAAAATATATTAATGATATATTTAAAAATAATAAATTTGCAGATGGTTTTTTTCAAAAAAAATGTGAAAATTTTATTAAAAAAAAAGTTAATTCTCAATTTATAGCATTAACACAAAATTGTACTAGTTCTCTCGAGATATCAATGATCCTTCTCAATTTAAAAAAAGATGATGAAGTAATTATGCCATCCTACACTTTTACTTCTACAGCTAATGCCGTTTTATTAAGAGGTGCAAAACCAGTTTTTGCTGATGTAAATTTACATGATGCAAATCTTAATTATGAGTCTGTTAGAAAAAAAATAAATAAAAGAACTAAAGCTATAATTGTAGTTCATTACGCGGGAAATTCATGTGATATGCAAAAATTTCTTGAATTAAAAAGACAACACAATTTGATTTTAATAGAAGATTGTGCACATAGTTTTATGGGAAAATTTAAAAATCAGTTTCTTGGTACAATAGGAGATTTCGGAACCTTTAGTTTTCATGAAACCAAAAATTTAGTTGGTGGTCAATGTGGTGCTATTTCAATAAATGATAAAAAATATGTTAAAAGAGCAAAAATTATTTTAGATAAAGGAACTGATAGGGCTTTTATAGGTAATAAAAAGAGATATTACTCTTGGAAAGATATTGGTTCAGAATTTCGATCAGCTGAATTACCAGCAGCGTTACTTTATTCACAATTAATGAAACTTGAGACTATCATGAAAAGAAGAAAAATAATAAGTGAAACTTATAAAAAAAATTTAAGATCATTAAAAAATAGAAAATTTGAAATAATCAAACATAATCTCAAAAATAAAAGTGCTCACCATGTTTTTGCTCTCATATTTAATAGCCTAAGACTAAGAGAAAGTTTTATCAAATATATGAAAAAGAAAAAAATTTTATGTTATTTCCATTATTATCCCCTTCATATTTCATCATTTGGGAAAAAGTTTAATAGAACACAAATGAGAAATACTGATAAAATTTACAATGGGTTAGTGAGACTGCCTTTGTATCCTGGTCTTAAAAAAACGGAATTATCTCGGATTATTAAGGAAGTAAAAAAATTTAATCTAGTTAAAACTTAATGGTTTTCCATCAGGTTCACCTATAATTTTGCCATCTCTCATTTTAATTTTTCCTGCAATGATTGTTGAAACAGGCGTTCCTTTAAATTCGTAACCATTAAATGGAGACCATCGACATTTACTTTCAATATTTTCATTTTTAATTACAATTTTTTTATTCATATCAACAATTGTAAAATCGGCATCATAACCTTGTTTAATAAACCCCTTATTTTTTATTCCAAAAATTTTAATTGGATTTTCACAAACAAGATTTATCAATTGATTAAGTTCTAGTTTACCATCATTAACATGATTTAACATGACAGGCATTAGCGTTTGAACACCTGGCATCCCTGATGGTGAGTTTGGATAGACTTTATCTTTATTGGACTTTAAATGTGGAGCATGATCAGATCCAATTGTATCATTTAAGTTATTTTTAACAGCAAACCATAATCTATCGTAATGAGATTTGTCTCTAATAGGAGGATTCATTTGAGCATACGTGCCTAGTTTATTGTAACAGTCTGGTGCATAAGTTGTTAAATGTTGTGGAGTAATCTCGAATGTTATATTACCTTTGTGTTGCGATAAAAAATCAATTTCCTCTTTTGTAGTTATATGAAGCACGTGTGCTTTTTTATTATACTTCTCAGCAATCCTCACAATTCGCCTAGTAGAGGACATTGCACACTCAACACTTCTCCAAGTTGGATGAGAATGTACATCACCATTTTTAATTAATTTTTTGTTAATATTTAAAATTTCTTCATCTTCAGAATGAACTGCAACAACTTTCGAACTATTTTGAAATACAGTATCAATATCTTTTTCATCAGCAACCAGGAGATTGCCAGTTGAAGAGCCTGCAAAAAGCTTAATTCCACAACAACCTTCTAAATTTTTTAAATCTGCTAATTCATTTGCATTGTCAGCAGTTGCACCAAAATAAAAAGCATAATTACAATACATTCTATTTTTGGCGAGATCTAATTTTCTTTGAAATTCTTTTTTGGTTGATGTTGGTGGATTAGTATTTGGCATTTCAAATACTGCTGTAATTCCACCAGCAACTGCTGCCCTACTTCCAGAATGTAAATCTTCTGTATCAGTTGAACCTGGTTCTCTAAAATGAGTTTGAGTGTCTATGCAACCTGGCAAAACAGTAAGGCCTTTTGCATCTATGGTATTTAGTGCTTTCTCGGAAATTTGACCAATCTTTTGAATTTTTCCATCACTAATACCAACATCTACATTTTTCAATTCACCTTCAACGTAGCATTGGCCATTTTTTATTATTAGATCTAACATTTATGATAAAAGTAATTATATTAAAAATTGTAGATTTCAAGGATATATGAAAAATAATGTTTACATATTAGAAGATAGAGCAATACTTTATATCAATGGTTTAGATTCAAAAAATTTCCTTCAAAATTTAGTGAGTAACGATCTTAATAAAGTATCTGATAAATCTAGTTGTTTTGCTTCTTTATTAACTCCTCAGGGTAAATTTCTTTATGAATTTATAATTATCAAACATAAATCCGGATACTTTTTAGATTGTGAAAAAAATCAATCTGAAAAAATATTCAAACAGCTTAATTTATATAAAATTAGATCAAAAGTTGAAATTTTAAATTTAAGTAATGAATTTGTGGTTGCAAGTTTTGGATATGAAAAATATCTATCAATTGAAGGATCAAAAGATATCCTGGGTTTTACATTTAAATATAGAGAGGACCCCATAATTTTAGATCCAAGAAATAAAGACTTAGGAGCTAGACTAATTATCAATTTAGAAAAGCTTTACTTATCATTAAAAAAATTAGGGTTAAAAAACGATAAAATTGAAAATTACCATATTTTGAGTCATAAACTTGGTGTCGTTCCTAAAAACTTAAACAAATTACAAAATAAAATATTTGGTATTGAGTGTAATTATGAAGAGTTAAATGGAATTGATTTTAAAAAAGGTTGCTACGTTGGCCAAGAGAATACAGCTAGAATTAAATTGAAGAATAAACTCTCAAAAAGATTACTCCCGATAAAAATTATTAGTGGAAAAGTATCTGATGATGAGAAAATTTATAATAATGATGTTGAAGTAGGTAAGGTTTTAATTAACGAAGAATACCCTTTTGCCTTAATTAAATTCTTAGATAAGAATTTTGATAAAGATATTATATTTAAAGGTGAAAATGGATCTTTCAAAATTTTTATTCCCCAATGGCTTCAAACTAAAATTTAACTAACAATCTTTGAAAGATTGGGTTTAAAATAATTAGGACCTTTCATTACTTTTCCAGAATCATTATAAATTGGTTTGCCATTCTCATCTAACTTACTCATATTTGAATTTTGAACTTCATCAAAGCACTTATCTAAATCAATTCCAAATGCATGTCCTGCTCCATAAGTAACATACAGAATATCAGTTAGTGCATCAGCAACTTCCAATAAATCTTTATTTTTCATAGCTCCAATTAATTCATCAAGCTCCTCTTTAATCAAATCTATCCTTAATTTATTGATTTTATCTGTACTAAATGAAGGTTTATTTTTGACATCTTGGCCAAAAGTTTTCATAAAAACTCCAACCTTACTAAAATTTGACATATTGCTCCTGTAAGTTTTATAAAATTAATGTATATTAATAATAATTTAATTTTTGCTTATTAATCAATGAAATTAAGAAAAGAATTTGATAGCATTGGATCTATTAACGTCCCAAAAGATAAATATTGGGGAGCCTCGACTCAAAGATCAAAAAAATATTTTGATATAGGTGAGTTTTTAGTAAGACCCATTTTAATTAAATCCATAGCTATAATAAAAAAAGCTGCAGCTATCGTTCATGGCAAAGAAAAGCAAATTTTACCTAATATTTCAAAAGCAATAATAAAAGCCTCTAATGAGGTAATATCCGGACGACTAGATGAACATTTTCCTTTAAAAGTTTGGCAAACTGGTTCTGGTACTCAAACAAATATGAATGTTAATGAAGTCATAGCAAATAGAGCAATTGAAATTTTAGGTGGAAAAAAAGGAAGTAAAAAACCTGTACATCCTAATGATCATGTTAATAAATCTCAGTCAACAAATGATGTATTTCCAACTGCAATGCATATAGCGATAGCTACAGAAACAAAAAATAAGTTACTACCATCTTTAGAATTGCTAAATAAAGAATTAAAAAAAAAGGTTTCAAAGTTTAAGAATATTATTAAAGTTGGTAGAACTCATTTGCAAGATGCAACTCCATTATCTTTAGGACAAGAATTTTCTGGTTACCATTCGCAATTAGATGATTGTATTTCAAGAATTAAAAATGCTTTGAGTGAAATTTTTTTCTTAGCGCAAGGTGGGACTGCTGTTGGAACAGGTATAAATAGCAAAAAGGGTTTTGATAAAAAGATAATTCAAGAAATTAAAAAAATTACTAAACTTCCTTTTAAACCAACTAAAAATAAATTTGCAGCTTTAGCTGCACATGATGAAATAGTAAATTTTTCAGGGGCCTTGAATACAACTGCGGTTTGTTTAATGAAGATTGCTAATGACATTAGATTTTTAGGATCAGGTCCAAGAGCAGGGTATGGTGAAATTATTTTACCTGCAAATGAACCTGGATCATCAATCATGCCTGGTAAGGTAAACCCAACCCAATCTGAGGCAGTAACTATGGTTTGTGTTAAAGTAATTGGCAATCATAACGGGATCACTATGGCAGGGTCTCATGGTCATTTTGAATTGAATGTTTTTAAACCTTTGATTGCTCATAATATTTTACAGTCAATAGATTTACTGGCAGATAGTACTCGAAATTTTTCACTTTATTGTATCAAAGGTTTAAAGGCCGACAAAATAAAGATAAAAGAATATTTAGACAACTCATTAATGTTAGTCACCTCTCTAGCCCCTCATATAGGATATGACAATGCTGCAAAAATAGCGAAGAGAGCTTTAAAAAACAAAACTACACTTAAAGTAGAGGCATTAAAATCTGGATTAATTAACGAAAAAATTTATAACAAAATTGTTAATCCAAAAAAAATGATCGGGCCTCTATAATTCTTCAATAATAGAATTGAAAAAATTTCTCAAATCTATTCTATTTTTTATTGGTCTGCTATCTAGATTAAATTGTTGTAATATATTTTGGATATTTTGATTTGATTCATCATCTATAATTAATTTTTCAACACTTAAATTATCTTTTAAAAAATCATATTTTATCTCTAAATTAATAGAGTTTATTTTTTTTCTATATTCTTTTTTTGTTTGGAAGAAGCTATACAAATTAGGATAGTCATTAATTAAAATTTCAAAATAGCCAATAAAATATTGTTTTTTTTTTGAATTTATAAATTCACTATCAACTAATCTAATTGATAAAATATCCTTTAATAACAAATTACTTTGATTAAAATTAAGTGATTGGTTTTCAAAATTAATGTGAAGATTTAAGTCTTTTAATTTTCTATGATCAGAAATATTTTTAGATTGTACTTTTACATTAAAGTTTAAATTCTCGTTCATAAAAATATTTGATTTTAAAACTTCGAGAAAAAAAGACTGGTTACCTAAAAGTTTCTTTAAATTTACGCTTTTAAGATTAATTTGTAAATTTGAAGAAAACGGCGAAAAATCTATAACTCCTGTGTAAAAAAATTTATCATCTACCTTTTCATCAGAAAAAAATTTTAAACTATCATTATTAAATGTATAATTTATGTTATACTTTTTTCTTGAGTCATAATAGCTAATACTACCTACTTTAATTTTATTTGTAAAATCAATAGTATTGATAAATCTTTTATTAATTTTATTTAACACTAAATCTAAATTGGATCTTTTGTTTAAAAAATCATTTTTTAAATTTAACTTGAAAGAATTGTTAAATATTTTTCCATTCATATCCAATTTATTGACAGATTCAAAATTGTCATAAATTGAATTACTTTTATCTAATGAAATAATTGAATATATTTCGTCAGTATTATCTTTCAAAAAAATCTTACTATCAGATATTGTGATTTTCTTTTCATTAATTTTTCTATTAAAAAAATCTATCAGATTTTTTAAATCTTTTTTGTAAAAATCAAATTTAGCTTTTTTAACAACAATGTTCTGTATATTCATTTTATTTTTATCTAAAAATTTACTAAAAGTGAGATATACTTTAATTGTTTCAATTTGAGCTAATTTTTTTTCATTAGAAATAAACTTAACATCTTTAAAATTAAAATGTGGTATAGGAAAAATTGCGTAATTCAATTTATCACTAAACTCTATTTCAAATTCAAATTCTTTCTCAAATTGATTCTTAACTATTTCCTTCACCCAACTATCCTTGTAAAAAGCTGGTGTGGATAAATGAACAAATACTGAAAAAAAAATGATTAATAATGTAATTATGACCCGTTTATCAATTAAAAATAATTTAGTAAGTCTCTTTAAATTGTTAAATTGTAAATTATTAAAGATACTTATTAATATTAAATTAGTTTTTTTTAAAAAGCTTAAAAAGTTTTTTTTTGATATAAGTGTAAAATTTAACATTTATAAATAAGGTTATATAAAATAATTAAGAATGATAAACTCTGATTTTTTAAAATTCCTCAACAGTGCTCAAAAAAGTGCTGTAACTCATCTTGATGGACCCTTATTAATAGTGGCAGGGGCTGGTTCTGGAAAAACTAAGGTACTTACTTCAAGAATTGCAAATTTAATTAAAGAAAAAAAAGCTTTTCCAAATCAAATACTGGCAGTTACTTTTACTAATAAAGCTGCCAAAGAAATGCAAAATAGAGTGAGTGCAATTCTTAAATCTGATGCAACTGGTCTATCTTGGCTAGGCACATTTCATTCAATTTGTGCTAAACTGTTAAGAAGACATGCTCCAGCAGTAAACTTAAAATCTAATTTCACTATCATAGATAGTGATGATCAGTCTAGATTGATTAAAAGTATTTGTAAGTCTGAAAATATTGATACTAAGCAATTATCTCCTAAATTTATTTTATCAATTATTGATAAGTGGAAAAATAGAGGGCTATATCCAAATGAGGTCATTATTAAAGGGAAAGACATTTATGAGAAAAATATTTTACCTTTGTATAAAATATACCAACAGAAACTTATTGACTTAAATTCTTGTGACTTTGGGGACTTAATTTTACATACTGTTAAAATTTTTGAAAAAAATGAGGATATAAAAGAAATTTATACCAATAATTTTAAATATATATTAGTTGATGAATATCAAGATACAAATTTTATACAAAGTAGATGGTTAAATCTTTTAGCGCAAAAAAATAGAAATATTTGTTGTGTCGGAGATGACGATCAATCAATTTACAGTTGGCGCGGAGCAGAAATTAAGAATTTTTTAGACTTTGATAAAATTTATAAAGAAACTAAAGTGATAAGGTTAGAGGAAAACTATAGGTCTACCCAAAATATTTTATCAGTAGCTTCGTCTTTAATATCAAATAACCAAAATAGAGTTGGTAAAACTTTAAAATCGACCAAAGATGAGGGAGAACTGGTTAAGTTAAATTGTTTTAAAAATGGAAAAGATGAAGCCATAGGGATTTCTGATGAATTGGAACAAAATTTAAAAAACAAAATTTCTTTTAACAATACTGCTATTTTAGTTAGAGCAATATTTCAAACAAGAGAATTTGAAGAACGATTTCTTAAAGTTGGAATACCATATAGAATAATTGGTGGAACTAAATTTTATGAAAGAGCAGAAATTAAAGATTGTATTGCATATTTAAGAATAATTTTTCAGGAAAAAGATGATTTGGCATTTGAACGAGTTGTTAATAATCCTAAAAGATCTATAGGTGATAGCACTATAAAACAAATTCATGAATATGCAAAAAATAATTCAATGAGTTTAGAAAAATCATCAAAAAAACTTATTGAAATGAACGTGATTAAACCAAAAACAAAACTGGGACTTAATTCGTTTTTAAGTTTAGTTGATAAATGGAGATATGATTTGAATATAAAAAAATTGCATCATGTAAAACTATTACAAATAATATTAGATGAGTCTGGATATTCTGGAATGCTTAAGAATAAAAAAGATTTAGAAAACGAGAATAGACTTGAAAATATAAAAGAACTTTTAAGTGCAATGAAAGAATTTGACAATTTAGAAAGTTTTTTAGAACATGTTTCGTTAGCGACCTCTATTGACCAAGAATGGGAAGGAGAAAAAGTTAATATGATGACAATGCACGCTTCTAAGGGTTTGGAATTTGATATAATTTTCTTACCAGGCTGGGAGGAGGGTTTATTTCCTCATCAAAAATCTATTGAAGAAAAAGGTCAAAGCGGCTTAGAAGAAGAAAGAAGATTGGCCTATGTAGGAATTACTAGAGCAAAAAAACAAGCAATTATATCCTTTTCAATGAACCGATTTTATCAAGGAGATTGGATAGATAGTATGGCCTCAAGATTTATAGAAGAACTTCCTGAAAAATATTTAGACAAAAATTCATCTTTTGATGAAGTAAGAGATGAGATAGAGGATTTTGAATTTAATCAAGATTTTGAGGAAAACGATAATGTTAGAAGTCCTGGATGGATTAGATACCAAAAAAGAATAAAATGATTGCAAAACGACTATCTCAATTAAAAGATAAATTTTATAAATTTGGTATAGATGGCTATGCTATTCCTAAAAATGATGAGTTTTTCTCTGAATATTCCCAAAAAGATAGGTTAAAAACAATCTCAAATTTTACTGGATCTGCAGGTTTTGCGATTATACTTAAAGATCAAAATTATCTTTTTGTAGATGGCAGATACACAATTCAAGCTGAGATGGAATCTGGTAAAAACTTCAAGATAATTAACTATAATAAGATTATAAATTGTAATTTATTTAAAAATCTTACTATTGGTTTAGATCCAAACCTTTTTACTTCAGACCAAATTAAAAGAGTTTTTTTTAAACATAATAAAATTAAAGAAATTGGATCGAATTTAATAGATTTAATACACAACAAATATCAGTCTCAATTAAAACCATTTTTTTCGTTAAATAAAAAAATTGTTGGTGAAAGTCATCTGATTAAAATTAAGAAAATTATTAATTTTATAAAAAAAAATAAATCTCATTACTTATTTATAAGTGCTCCTGAAAATGTAGCTTGGCTATTAAATATAAGAGGTCATGACAACCCCTACAGCCCAATTCCAAATTGTCGTTTATTGATCAACGATAGAAAAGAAATATTTTTAATTTCAGAGATTAATAAAGCAAAAAATTTAATTAAGGAAAAAAAAATAAAGAAAAAAAACCTAATTGATCCTAAAAATTTATATCAATTTTTAAATAATATTAAAAAAGGTAAAATTATTATTGATACACAAAGTTGTTCTTTATTTTATGAAAATCTGTTAAGAAAAAAATTTAGCTTATTGAAAAAGCAAGATCCAATTTATTTAATGAAATCAATAAAAAATAAATTAGAAATTAAAAATATGATTAATAGTCATATTTCTGATGGGGTTGCTTTGACAAAATTTTTGTATTGGATAAAAAAAGTAAATAAAAAAAAAATTAATGAATTTCAGGCTCAAACAAAATTAGAAAGTTTTAGAAAAAAAAACATAAATTACTTATATCCTAGTTTTAATACTATTGCCGGTACAAGAGAAAATGGTGCAATCATTCATTATAGAGCAAATAAAATTAATTCTAAAAAAATTAAAAAAAATGATATTTTTTTGTGTGATTCAGGTGGACAGTATAAGTATGGGACAACGGATGTAACAAGAACTATTTGTTTTTCCAAACCAAAAAATCATATAAAAGATATTTTTACAAAAGTTTTAAAAGGACATATTGCTGTAGCTACTGCAGATCTAAATAAAAACTTTAATGGAAAATTAATTGATCCTTTGGCAAGAAAATATCTTAAGAAAAGTGGACTCGATTATAAACATGGAACAGGTCATGGTGTAGGTTTTTTTTTAAATGTTCACGAAGGTCCTCAATCAATATCAACGTTTAATGAAGTTAAATTCCAAGAAGGAATGATTCTAAGTAATGAACCTGGATTTTATAAAAAAGGTTTATTCGGAATAAGAATAGAAAATCTTGTTTATGTCAAAAAATCTAACAAAAGATTATTATTTGAAAACTTAACGTTGGTTCCAATAGAAAAAGATTTAATTAATTTTGATAAATTACAAAAAGAAGAAAAAGATTATTTATTCAATTACCATCTTAATGTTTATTCAAAACTATCAAATTTTTTGAATAAAAGTGAAAAAAAATGGTTAGCTTCATTCATTTAATATTTTAAGCCAATCACCTTGATTTAAAATTTTAATATTGAGTGACATCGCATTATCAATTTTTCTTTTTGTTGGTTTCTCACCTACAATTAGATAATCAAGTTTTTTAGATACATTACTCACTATAGATCCAGAATTTTTTTCAATTAATGATTTCGCTTCAGCTCTACTTATCCCATTAAGTTTACCAGTTAACATAAATGTTTTGTTTTTTAAAAGACCATCTTTTTTAAATTCAATGCTATTTGTTATGGATAAAATTTTCTCAAGCTCAAGTAAAACATTTAAATTAGTTTTATTATCAAAAAAATTTTTTATCGATTTAATTTGAGTCACTCCAATTCCATCAATATTTATTAAATCATCAAAATTTTTCTTTTTTGATAAAGAAATAAAATTTTTTATTGATTTAAGATTTTTTGATATAAGTTTGGCGTTTTCTAAACCAATATGTCTTATGCCTAAAGAGTAAATAAACTTTTCAAGAGAAATTGTTTTTCTTAAGTCTATAGAATATTTTAGGTTAGCTACAGACTGCCTTCCCCAACCATCTAAAATTTCAATCTTAGAATAATTTAACTTAAATATATCTTGCGGTAGCTTTATCAATTTAAGACTCCAAAAATTCTCAACAATTTTTTTTCCAAATCCTTCTATATTTAAAGCTTCTTTAGAGACAAAATGTTTAATTTTTTCTTTTGCTATTTTATCACAATCAAAACCTCTATCAGGACATCTTCTGACTGCATCAAATTTTTTACTAACTTCATTAAATTCTTTAATAGTTTCAAAACCACATGGACACTTAGTTGGAAAAACAAATTTTTTTGAACCTTCTTTCCTTTTATTTAGATCAACAGAGACTACATGAGGTATAACATCCCCCGCTCTCTCAACAACAACTGTATCACCTACTCTTATATCTTTACGTGTTATTTCTTCTTCATTATGAAGTGTAGCATTCGAAACCACAACGCCACCAACATTAATAGGTTTTATTTTAGCCACTGGTGTTAATGCACCGGTTCTTCCAATTTGGATTTCTATTTTTTCTATTTTTGAAATAGCACTATTTGCAGAAAATTTGTGAGCAATGGCCCACCTAGGTGCATTTGCTACATTACCCAAACGTCTTTGTAATTCCAAGTCATTGACTTTGTATACAATTCCATCAATATCAAAATCTAAATCTTCTCTTTTTTGTTCAATCAATTTGTAATTTTCTAATAAATTCTTTACACCCTTAATTGTTTTATTAAGTGGATTTGTTTTAAAGCCCCACTTACTAAGGTTTTGAAGATATTCACTTTGAGTTGCGATCTTCATATTTTTTTCATATCCAAAAGTGTATGCAATAAATCTTAGAGGGATTTTTTTTGTTTCACTTGGATTTTTTTGACGCAAAGAACCAGATGCAGCATTTCTTGGATTAGCAAATTTATCAGACAATTTTTTAAAGTCAGAATTTTTTATAAATACTTCTCCTCTAATATCAATTTCTTTTGGGAAGTTTTTTTCTAAAATATTTTTAGGTATATCTTTAATAGTTTTTAAATTTTCGGTTATATCCTCACCTTCTTTACCATCACCTCTAGATAATCCTGCAATAAATTTCCCATCTCTATAGTACAATGATGCAGATATTCCATCTATTTTAGGTTCAGCGCTATATTCAATATTAGAACTTATATTTTTGTCTAAATAATTGGTTATTCGTTTTTCAAAATTTATTAGATCTTCCTCATCAAAAGCATTTGATAATGATAACATTGGTACTTTATGCTTTATTTTTTTAAAGTTTTTTGATGGTCTAAAACCTACAAGTAAACTAGGTGAGTTTTGGTTTTTTAAAAATTTATATTTTTTTTCGTAATTAATGATATCGTTTTTTAATTTATCATAATCTGTGTCTGCAATAAGAGGAGCGCTTTTATCGTAATACGCCTGATTGTGTTTTCGAAGGTCTGAAATTTTTTTGAGATATTGTTTTTTTATTAATTTTTCATTCATCTAATTAAAAAGATTTTTAAATCTTTTTTTAAATTTATTAAACATTGATTTTTTATCTTTTTCTTTGATAGAAAAAATTTCTTTTTCGCTTAAATCATAGTCTTTATTAAAAATTTTATATGATGCTTTGTACCAATTGCTAGAACCATAATTATAGCCCAATAATGTTGCATATTTTTTAGCTTCAGCTTCTAAACCAATTATATAATGAATTTCAGCCAATCTATAAATCGCTTCCTCAACATAGATACTTGTTTCATAATTTTCTAAAACATTTTTAAATCTGTTGATTGCAGCTATCCATTTTTGAGATTTTTCGTAATGTCTTCCTATGTACATTTCTTTGCCAGCTAAACGATCTTTTATAAGTTCTAATTTAAAATTTGCATCTATAGCGAATTCTGTATTAGAATAATTATTTATCAAAATTTCAAATTCTTTTTTTGCACTTAAAAGAGGCTTCAAGTCTCTTCCCTCATCTATTATATTTTCATAGTAACACATTCCAAGGAGGTAGTGGGCGTAATCAACATCTTTATGAGTAGGATAAACTTTTAGATATCTTTCTAAGTGATACATGGCGTCAGAATAATAATCATCAGAGTAATATACATATGCAGTCATTAAAGCTGCTATGGGAGCCCAATCCGACTGAGGGAAAATTAATTCTGCTTCATTAAATTTTTTTGCAGCAAATAAAGTGTCTTTCTCAAGAAAAGCTTCGTAGCCCTCCTCATAAAGTTCAATCATTTGCAATTTTAAATCTTTATTTTCTAAAATTGTAATTTTCTCTTTTTTAGAACATGAAATATGAAATATAATAATAAATATTATGAGAAGACATTTTAAAAAAAAATTCATTAAATATTAATATCAGATTATTATTTAAACAAAAACTTTTAAGCTATAGATTTTAAGTTCTGTCTATAAATTAAAGCGTGAGGAACATTTTTTTCGTTAATTTCAACTATCGAGTAATTTTCTTTGTTTTGAAAGACTTTTCTAAGTAAATCATTTGTAAGCTTGTGACCTCCTTGAGAACATTTAACTTGACCAATTATTTTATAACCAGACAAAAATAAATCACCCATACAATCTAAAATTTTATGATTTACAAATTCTTTTTTGTTTCTTAATCCATCTTTATTTAAAAGTTTGTCATCTTTAATCACTAATGCATTTTCTAAAGACCCTCCTTTAGCAAAACCCATGGCTCTAAGTTTTTCTACATCTTCATATAAACAAAATGTTCTTGAATTGAATGTATCCTCTAAGTCGTCCTCATACACCTTCAAGGAATTTCTTTGATTTGAAATTAGTTTATTCGAATACTTAATCTCGAAGTCAATTTCTAAATTTATCTTACTTGGTTTAATTGAAATCGATTTTGGGCCTTCATTGTATTCAATTGACTTATTAATTCTAATTACTTTTACAGGAACATTGCTGATTTTAATTCCTACACTCAATATTTCTTCTACAAAAATTTTTGCTGATCCATCTAAAATTGGAACTTCTTCATTATCAATTTCTACAAAAGCATTATCGATACCAAGACCATAAAATGCGCCCATTAAATGTTCAATAGTTGAAACTTTGACACCAAATTCATTTGATATCGTAGTGCAAAGCATTGCACTAGAAACATTGTTAACATGTGGATAAATTATATTATTAGTATCTAAATCTTTTCTTACAAATACAATACCATTGTTTGGTTGAGCAGGTTTAATAATAACATTTGCAAACTTTCCTGAGTGCAATCCCACACCCTTAAATTGTATATTTTTATTAATTGTTTTTTGTTTATGAAAAGACATATTTAAAATCTATACATCTATCTAGGCAGTATGAACTCAAGAAATATTACAAATAACTACTAAGATTAATTAAAGAATCTAAAAAATCTCTCAAAAAAACCATTATTTATAGTAGTTTTTTTAATTAAATGAACTTCGTTCTCATCATTCCCATACTTTAATTTAGCTGCAGCTTGACATTCGTCTTCACCATTTTCAATGCAAAATTTATTTAAATATTCCCCTGAAAAAATTTTACCAATACTAATTTGATATTTTTTTATTTTCTTTGAAAGATCATCGATCACTTTCTTTGATAAAAAAATAAAATCTACTTGCAAACACAATTCATTACATACAAAATCATCTTGTAGAGTTGAATATTTTTTTTTATCAAGAATAAAATTATCTATCCTCATATATGTTATAGTTTTGTCTGTATTATTTTCTTTTATTTCTTGTTTTAATTCAAAAAGCATTCGGTTAAGATCTGTCTTATCAATTTTGTCTCCTTTACCGTTTTTTTTAATTGATGCTTGTATTGATACAAAGTTTGGGTCAAAAACTATTAAATTAATTTCGTTTATAAATTTACCAAATTTTTTTTCAGCTTTTACGATATTTTCACTCAAAAATTCATTTAATAAATCATCTGAATTTTTTTTGATAAGAATTTCTTTTTCAAAAATTTTTTTATCAATATCTTCAAATACACATAAAGATAATTTATCCAAACTAATATAAAAAAACGTTTCCATTTATTTTTTTATAATTCGTTTACTATAATTTGATTGGTCACTCTCATGTCGAAAACTTTCTTATTGTTAAATTGTGATAAATTTCTAACTTTAAAATATGTATCTAATGCTTCTATTGAGTTATTTATTGGAAGCTTTATCAAAACTTCATTTTTAAATTCTATATCCCATCTTTTTGATGGAAAAAAATATAATTTCTTTATATCCTTAAAACTAATTAAAGACTTTAATATATCTTGCCTTATTAAAAAAAAATCTTCTACTGATGGATTTCCTATAACCATTGGTAAACTTGGATCAGTTGACTTTGACTTTATCAGCTTTTTGTTAGCTCCAATTATAAAATTTTCCTCGTCAGAAATTATGTTTGCTAAAAAGGATGTTTTTTTTATAGATATATTTAAATCTGATGGATAATTTTTATTTATTTTGAAAGATTCTATTAAATTATTAGAGTTAAAAATCTTAATTAATTTTTTTTTAGAGATAAAAAAAATATTTTGATTTTTAATTTGATCTAATTGGATCAATAAGTTTAATTCTTCCTTTTTATTCAAACCTTCTAGTTTGAAATTTTTGATTTCAAATATTTGGGTTTTGTCAATGTACTTATTGTTAATGGTGCCTAAGAAAAAAAACAAAAGCAAATATATTAAAATTTTTCTACCTTTTGATAGAGGCATCTTTTAACATCCACTCTATTAAATTAAAAAAACTTATACCCTTATAGGCTGCTATTTCTGGTACTAAAGATAGTTTTGTCATTCCAGGTTGAGTATTAATTTCTAAAAGATAAAACTTATTTTTATAAAATTTAAAATCGGATCTAGTAACCCCTCTACAACCAATTAATTTGTGAGCTCTTAATGAAATGTTTAAAATTTTATTTAGATTATATTTACTTAAATCAACAGGTATCAAATGTTTGGTTTTAGCACTCTTTTTATATTTAGCCTCATAATCATAAAATTTTCTTTTTGGCTTTAGCTCTATAGCCCCTAGTTTTTTGTCTCCCATTATCGCAACTTGGATTTCTCTTCCTGGAATAAATTCCTCAATAATAATCTTTTTATAATCTTCCAATAATTTAATTTTTTTCATAATATTTGATTTTTTACAGATAAAAACATTTACACTTGAACCCTCATTGATTGGTTTTATAACTACTGGAAATTTAAGTTTCTTATTTATCAATTTAATCAACTCAAATTTTGATTTATTAAAATAATACAAAAAATATTTTGGTGTTAAAATATTGTTTTGAATAAAGATTTTTTTAGATAATTCTTTGTCCATTGCTACTGCAGAAGAAATTACCCCAGAGTGTGTATAAGGAATATTTTTTGTTTCCAAAATACTCTGAATATAACCATCTTCACCAAATTGACCGTGTAAAGCATTGAAAATTATATTTGGTTTAAATGATTTAATTGCAGTATGTATTTCTAAGTTTGGCTCAACAATCTTAACAATATAATTATTTTTAATAAGTTCTTTAGCAACTTGTCTACCAGTGTCGAGACTTATCTCTCTTTCTTTAGATATACCACCAGAAATTATCAAAATTCTTTTTTTCAAATTACTCCAAGATTTTAATTTCTTTTTCTAAACTAATTCCAGTTTTTTCCAAAACATTATTGGAAACAAAATCTATAAGATTTTTCATATCTATAAATTTTGCATTTCCCTTGTTAACAAAAAAATTGCAATGCTTATCAGAAATACAGGCATCACCAAAACATATATCCAGAGGAACAGACTCTTTTATAAGCTCCCAGACTTTTTTATCGGTTTGAGATATTGGATTTTTAAAAGTACTACCACTTGTTTTGATTTTTGTTGGTTGATTCTTATCTTTTTCAATTTTAAATTTTTTTATTCTGTCCTGAATTTCAATTTTATTACTTTTTGTTCCTTTAAATGAAGCACTTAAAAAAATCAAATCATCAGATAATGTATTTTTTCTATATTCAAATATAATATCCTTGGATGGAATGGTTATTACACTCCCTGACTTATCAATAGCTTGAATAGATAATAAAATATCTTTAAATTCGTAACCAAAACATCCAGCATTCATTCTTATTCCACCCCCTATAGTTCCAGGAATACATGACAGAAACTCAAAACCACTTAAATTATTGTTCATTGCAAAATCTGACAAAGATTTATCTAATACTGCACTCCCAGCAATAATTATATCTTCTCTAAGTAACGAGATATTATTAAAATTTTTACTTAATTTAATAACTATTCCATCAAATAATGTGTCATTTATAAGAGTATTTGAACCTGCACCAAGTATAAATATTCTTTCTTTATTGTTAAGTTTTTTTAAAAAATTTACTAATTCTTTTAGATTATTAGCTTTATAGAATACTTTAGATTTACCTCCGATATTAAACCAATTCTTTTTTTTAAGATCATGTTCAAATCTCACATTCGCACTAAATTCACTTAGAATTTTTTTTAATTGTTCAATTTGCATTACATTAATTGTGGAAGTTTTTTCATCCAACCAGATATTGAGCCTGCTCCCATTCCAACTACAATTTTTTTTCCATACATATTTTTTTTAAGAAATTTTGCTAATTGGATACAATCTTTTACTAAAAACAATTTAATTTTAGAGTTTTTAATAATTTCTTTTGCAAAAGTTAAATAATTAAATCCTAATTTTATCTTTTCTCCAGCAGTGTATATTGGACATAAAATAACTATATCCGCTTTTTTAAAAGCAAATGAAAATTCTTTTCTTAAATCTTTTAGCCTTGAAATTCGATGAGGCTGAAATATACAAACTTTAGAATAATTGTTATAAACTTTGCTAATACCCTCCAAAACAACTTTTATTTCTGTTGGGTGATGAGCATAATCATCATAAAAATCTATATTATTATATGTAAAAATTTTGTTAAATCTTCTTTGAACTCCTTTAAAATTTAATAAACCTTTTTTAATATTTGGTACCGATATTCCAATCGTCAAAGAAACTGCTGCTGCACCAGCAGAGTTTCTTACATTATGTAATCCAATAAGAGGGATTCTCAAATTTTTAATTAAAATTCTCTTTTTATTAGGAACATTAACCTGAAGGTTAAATTTGGTATATGTTACATTTTGTTTAACATTTTTAACTAAAAAATTAGATTGTGGAGTAAGTCCGTAAGTATAAAAATTTTGATTTTTTAAATCTTTCACAAGCTCTTTATTAATTTTGTCATCTATACAAATAAATGATTTTCCAAAAGAGGGAACTTTTTCAATAAACTGTTTAAAATAATTTTTCAAATCCTTTATAGATTTATAGAAATCCATATGCTCCCTGTCTATATTGGTAATTATTGAATAAGTAGGTGGAATATGCACAAAGCTTCCATCCGACTCATCCGCCTCTAGAATTGACCAATCACTTTTTCCCAATTTAGCAGTATTCTTTATTGAATTTATAACACCACCATTGATTACTGTTGGATCTAACTTAGTTTTTTGAAAAATTGATGTTACTAATGATGTTGTGGTAGTTTTCCCATGAGAACCTACAACAACTATATTTTTCATTAATGATACAATATGAGCTAACATTTTACCTCTAGTAATAATTGGTAATTTTTTTCTTTTAGCCTCCACTATTTCCGGATTGTTTTTTTTTATGGCTGAGGAAACAACTATTATTGTAGCGTTTTTGATATTTTGTTTCTTTTGCCCTATAAAAATTTTTATCTTTTCTCTTTTTAGTCTTTCTATGTTCTTATTAAAAAATAAATCACTACCTTGAACTTTGAAACCTTTGCCTTTCATAATCAAAGATAAACCGCTCATACCTATTCCTCCAATTCCTATAAAATGGATAAGTTCAGTTTTAGCTAATTCAATTTTCATTTATAACTTTTAATATTTTTTGATTAACATTAATCCAAGTATTTTGATAATTTAATTTTTTTAAATTTTCTTTTTTTTTAAAATAGTCACTTTTATTATTAAAGATATCTACTAAAAAACTCTCAATTTTATCCTCAAATAAATGTTGTTCAATTATCCAACAACAATCATTATCTTTATAAAAATTTGCATTTTCTAACTGGTGACTATCTTTAGAGCTAGGTAGTGGAACTGCAATAAAGGGAGTGTTTATAACAGATAATTCTGCTAAAGTTGATGCACCTGCTCTAGTAATGCATAGATCTGCTTCTTGAATATGTCTTGATAAATTTTTATCAAAACTAAAAATTTTATTTTCTATATTATTTTTTTCATAAAGATCACTTAAATAAGAAATATTATTTTCTCTAGTCTGTTGAATTATTTTAATTTTTATTTTTTTTGAAATATTGATAATCGAGTTTTTTAAATTTTTATCAAAAAAATTAGCACCCTGGCTTCCACCTACAATTAATATGGTTAATTTATCATCCTTTTTTCCCAAAGACTTTAATTCATAAGTTTCTTTTTTGACTAATGGGTCAATTTTTATAATCTTGTCAATTGAATTGTTAGGAAAATTTTTAATTTGTCTTGTGTAGCAAAAAATTTTTTCACAAGATTTTAAAAAATATCTATTAGCACGTCCTAATATTTGGTTTGGTTCTATCAGATATATTTTCAATTTAAGTATTCTGGCAGCAAACATTAAAGGTATTGACATATATCCGCCGGTAGAAAAAACTTTTTCAATTTTATTTTTTTTTAATAAAAAAATAGATTTTAAAGTAAGCAATAAAAGAATAGTAATATTAAATGGGTAAAAAAAAACATTTTTTAATCTTGGTGTATTGACAATCTCTAACTTGTACATATTTTTATCTAAATACTTAAGCCCTCTTTTATCTGTTGATATAATTAAATTTGCCACCTTTGATAAATGTTCGTGAAAAATTATTGCAGGAACAACATGTCCACCTGAGCCACCAGTAGTAATTAAAAAATTTTTCTTCATATTAATAAATTTTTCTTTTTGTTAAATTTAAAATTATACCAGATAAAATTGAAATGCTTATTATTGATGACCCCCCATAACTTATAAAAGGAAGTGTCATTCCAGTTGTTGGTAACAATCTTATATTAACTCCTATATGTATCATAGCTTGAACTAATATTAGACTAACACAACCTACTAAAATTAGTTTTGTCCTTTCATCATTTTCTAAATTAACTTTTTTCAATACAGAATAAATGAATATTAAAAACATTAATAAAATTAAAATTATGGCAATTACCCCAAACTCTTCTGAAATAATAGAAATTATGTAATCAGTATGAGCCTCAGGCACTCTAGCTTTCAAAGTTCCTTCACCTAATCCTTTTCCAAAATATCCACCGCTTGTTATAGATTCAATTGCTTTTTCTGATTGAGCATTATGAGTGCCAGTTTCTGAATTAAAAAAAGATAGGATTCTACTTTTTATATACTCAAATTTTGGAATAAATTTTATTGAAAAAAAAAGAACTAAAGACAAAAATAAACAAGAGGTTAATAAAAAAATAATGTTAATTCCTGATATGAAAATTAATACTGACCAGCTAAAAAAAACTAACAAAGTTTGCCCAATATCTGGCTGCACCGCTAATAATAATGCTACTATTAAAGTTATTAAGAAAGAAACTAAATATTTAATATAAATATTATTATATTTTTCATTACTCAATATTAAACTAATAAATATAACCAAAAAGGGTTTGACAAGTTCAATTGGCTGAAATCTTGGTAAAATACCTAAATCAATCCATCTTTGAGCGCTATTTACTTCAACACCAATAATAGGAACTAAAATCAAAGAAATTAATGATAACAAAAAAATTAATGGAGAAATTTTGAAAAGTTTATCTTTATTAATTGATGATAAAATAAAAACTATCGTTATTCCTAATAAAACAAAAGATAGATGTTTTAAAAAAAAAGTATAATCATTAGTTTCCAATTTGTCAGAAACTAATAATGAAGTTGATACTAAAGAAAAAAATAGGCCAGTAGCAAATAATAAAATGATTAAAGAAAAAATGAATTTATTAATGTTTTTCCACCAATCGTAATATAAACTAAATAGTAATTTTCTAAATTCCATCTAAATATTTTTTAATCAATTTGTTAAAATAACTTCCCCTATCCTCAAAATTTTTAAAAGTATCAAAAGAAGCTGCGCTAGGACTAAATAAGATAGTTTGACGAATAAATTTATTTTTTTTAACTTTAATCGTGACTCTTTTAAAAGCATCTCTTAAACTATCAAAGCTTTCATGTTCTATTTTTCCTAATAATTCTCTATTAAAAAAACTTTTATTTTTACCATATACAAAAGCCTGGATATTTTTAAAATATTTTTTTTGCAAAATGAATTTATCTCTTTTTTTATGAATGCCTCCCAATAACCAATAAATATTTTGATTTGTTTTTAAAAGATCGATTGATGAGGAAAAACTTGTAGATTTAGAGTCATTAATAATAGTTAAATATTTCTTTTTAAAAACTATTTGTTGACGATATTTAAGTCCTTTAAAATTTTGAACAGTTTTGATCAATGAAGTATTTTTAATATTTAGTCTTTTTGAAATTTCTAAAACAAATGATAAATTTTCTTTATTTGTTTCAGTTAAAAAATAAGAATTATCAATTTTTTTTAAAATATTATTACTTACTTTTGTATTTACTTTAATTATTTTGCTCTTAAACTTATTTAACTTCAGTTTTTTTGAAATCAAATTGTCATTTTTTTTTACAAATGCCAAGTACCCTGTTAATTGACTGTCTAATAATTTGAATTTGGCGTTTACATATTTTCTTATGGTTTTGTGCCTCTCAATATGATCAGGGTATAAATTTAATATTGCTGCAAATTTAGAATTAAAAATTTTACTATATTCTAATTGATAAGATGATGCTTCAACGATAAAAATTGTTTTCTTCTTAACTTTTTTAACAGATAAAATAGGATTTCCAATATTTCCAACTAGTTTAACATCAAACTTTTGATTTAATAGAACTTCGTATAATAGTTGGCAAGTTGTAGATTTACCGTTAGTTCCGGTTATTGTAATACAATCATTTCTAAAAAAAGCATAGAATACATCTAAATCAGTATAAATTTTATCATAATTTTTTTTTAAAAATTTTGATAATTTGCATTTATTAATATCAATACCAGGACTTAATATTATCCGATCAAATTTAGAGTTAATAACTTTTTTATAACTTATAAATTTTTTATTAATATTTGAGTCTCTAGTTCTTAGTAAAAAATCATCAAATAAAAAAACACTGCTTCTTTTTTTTAAAAATCTAAAAGTTGATGAGCCGCTTTTGCCGTAACCATAAATTAATATTTTCTTTTTTAAAAAAATATTTAATTTTTCATTCATTATCTTAATTTAAGTGTGGCTAAACCAATCATTGCTAAGATAATCGAAATGATCCAAAATCTAATAACAACAGTAGACTCCGGCCAGCCTTTTTTTTCAAAGTGATGATGTATTGGAGCCATTCTAAATATTCTTTTACCAGTAAGCTTAAACGAAATTACTTGAACCACTACGGATAAAGCTTCAAGAACAAATAAACCACCTGTAATTGCTAGTACTATTTCGTGTTTAGTTATTATTCCAACTGCTCCTAATGAGCCGCCTAAAGAAAGTGAACCTGTATCTCCCATAAATATTTTAGCTGGTGGTGCGTTAAACCATAAAAAACCTAGACACGCTCCGATAATCGAACCACAAAAGATTGATATTTCACCAGTTCCCTCAATATATAATATTTGAAGATATTCTGAAAAAACAATATTACCAGTGACATAACTGATGAAAGCAAAACAACCGGCAACTAAAATTACTGGAACAGTGGCTAGTCCATCTAAACCATCTGTTAAATTAACTGCATTTGAAGATCCAATAATAACAAAAATCGAAAAAGGGATAAAAAACCATCCTAAATTCAAAATTAAATTTTTAAAAAATGGAAAATAAAGATTTCTAAATTCTTCATATTCTACAAAATACGTTAATACTATTAATCCAATCATAGCCAAAACAATCTGCATGATTATTTTAAACCTAGATGAAATCCCTATCGATGAGCTGTTTCTTATTTTCTTATAGTCATCATAAGCTCCTAGAAGACCAAATGATGTCACTATATATAAACAAAACAAAATATAAATATTTGTTAAATCAGCCCATAACAAAACAGAAATAACTAGACCTAATAAGATTATTACACCACCCATAGTAGGTGTGCCTATTTTTTTTATAATATGATCTGTAGGGCCATCATCTCTAATAGGATTAAAGATTTTTCTATTAGAAAATAATTTGATGAAAGGCCCTCCTATAAGAAGTGCTATCATAAGTGAGGTAAAAAAAGCTAACCCAGTCCTGAAAGTAATGTATTTAAAAACATTTAAAAAAGAAAAAATCTCAACATAGTTGAGCAAAAATTCATAAAGCATGAGACCTTCTTTGTTTTAAATTATTAATGATCTTATTTAAACCTGTGGAATTAGACCCCTTAATCATTAAATAATCTCCATTTTTTAAGTTCTTATTAATTAATTCAAATATGTCTAATTTATTTTTTAATATTTTTGCTTTTTTTATTGATTTTAATCCTTTAAAAGTCTCTTTAATATATTTTCCAACCACATACACCTTATAAATTTTTGTTTTATTAATAATTTTACTAATTAATTTGTGTTGCTTTAGAGAATGTTTGCCTAACTCAAGCATATCCCCTAAAATTAAATACTTCTTAGATTTTTTTGACTCTATTTTATCAAAATTTTCTATTGCCATTTTTAATGACAGCGGGTTTGAATTATAGGTCTCATCTACTAAAAAAATTTTTTTATCCCCTAGTATTATTTTCGAGATATCTCCTCTGCCATCAGGAATCTTGAGGTTTAAAAATATATCTTTTTTTAATTTATCAACATTTAAATATAGATTGATTGAAGCTAGAGTTGCCAAAATATTATACAAATTACTTCTATTAGCAGTTTTAGAGTACAGTGAAATAAGTTTTCCACTTATATTAAAAAATAATTCATATCTATTTTTAATTTTTTTTACTTTTAATAATTTAACTTCAGAAGATTTATTTCTAATGCCAAAAGATATAATTTTTAATTTTTTATTTAAAGCAATGTCTTTATGATAATTGTAAAAATTATCATCTCTATTTAAAATAATAGTTCCATCACTCTTAATATTATTCATTATTTCTGCTTTGGCTTCTGCTATCTGTCTAATATTTCTAAAGTTTTTTGAATGGGCATAACTAATATTTGTTATGATACCTACATCTGGTTTAATTATTTTTGTTAGATTGTCGATTTCTCCTTTTTTATCCATTCCAACTTCAAATACTCCAAAATCATCATTCTGTCTTAAATTGAATAAACTTAAAGGAACTCCGTATTTGTTATTGAATGATTTTGGAGAATAAGTTGTATTAAATACTTTTCCTAAGGTATTGCCAATCATTTCCTTTAAAGTTGTTTTTCCGCAGCTGCCTGTGATTGATATTATTTTTGCATCTATATTTTCTCTAAAAATAGAAGAACATCTGGTCAAAAAATTTAGGGAATTATTAACTTTAACTTGTTTAGAAAGTGAAAAGTTTTTGTTTAGTCGATTTACAATTACAAAACTTGATTTTTTTTTCAAAGCTTCAGATGCAAATTTATTTCCATCAACTCTTTTTCCTTTAATAGCAAAAAATACGTCATGCTTTTTAATATTTTTTGAATTTATAGAAATATCTTTAATTAACAATTTATTAGAAATTTTTGAATTAGATTGTTCTTTAATAATATTTAATTTCAAATCTTTCGATAAAGATCTATTCTTTAAATTTATAGATTTTAAAATTTCTTTTTTATCAGAAAAAAATAATTTTTTCCTTCCATAATCTTGGATTTTTTCATGACCCTTTCCAGCAACCAATAATATTTCACCAGTATTAAGATTTTTAATAGCTTTTTGAATCGCTTTTTTTCTACTTGGTATTTCTATAACTTCATTAACTTTAATTCCTTTTTTAATTTCCTTTCTAATATTTGATGGCGTTTCATTTCTTGGATTATCATCGGTTAAATAAATTTTATAAGAGTATTTATCTGCAATCTTTCCCATTATAGGTCTTTTTTTAAAGTCTCTATTTCCTCCACATCCAAATACTAAATTAATTTTATTTGATGGGAATTGTTCCTTTAGATTTGATAAAGCCAACTCAAGTGCTGCTGGTGTGTGTGCGTAATCTAAAATCACTTTACTTTTGTTTTTAATTTTTCCAATTTTCTCTAGTCTTCCCTCTACAGGTTTTAATTTGAAGATAACATTAATAATTTTCTTAAAACTAATATTGCTCTTATTTGCGGCTAATATAGCCATTAATATGTTCTTAATTTGAACTCTACCTATTAGTTTCAACCTGATTATATATTGAATATTTTTAAATTTTATTTTTAAGATTTGTTTTTCGTTTTCAAATTTATGTGAAATTAATTCAATACCTTTCTTTTTACTAAAAATAAGATTGAGATTAGAATTTTTTTTAATTGAAATATCTTTTATTTTTGTCACTTGGGGAATATTTGCATCAGTAATTATATCTCCTCTTTTTCTAATCAATTTTTTGAATAAATATAATTTTGAATTAAAATAATCTTTCATGTTTTTGTGATAATCCAGATGATCATGAGACAAATTCGTAAATATACCTACATCAAACATTAAACCGTCCAATCTATTTTGCTTTAAACCGTGACTAGATGCTTCCATAATTACAAATTCGATTTTTTTTTTTTTTAAATCACTTAATATTGAACTAATTTGTATCGGATCTGAAGTTGTGTTATCAAGTATTCTCTTTTTGTTATTATATTTAAGACCAATAGTACCAATTGATGCAACCTTCTTTGAGTTTAATTTCAATATTTGGTAATAAAAATCAGCAATAGATGACTTTCCATTGGTACCCGTAACTGCAACTAATTTTTTTGGTTTTTTATTTAATATCTTATAAGCAATTTCTGCTAGTAATTTTCTTACATTTGGATGATATAAAAATATTGTTTTAGTATTTTTTTTAATTATTTTTTTTTCTGAGATAACTATTTTTGCACCTTTTTGAATTGCATCCTCAATATAATCATTTCCATCAAAAATTTTTCCTTTAATCGCAAAAAAAATATAATTTTTTTTAACTTTAGAACTATCAAAGGCAATTCCAGAAAAATTTACATTAGTAAATTTTTGATTTAAATTAGGAATATAATCTTTAAGGAACATTTGCTATTTAACTTCACCATATTTTGTGGCTAAAATAGGCCCGATCTTTTCTAGAATTTGACCAGTCACCTCTACAGTAGTCCAACCAGCAGTATTATAAGGAGTGCCTTTGTATTTTATATTAGACCCATCCCTGTAATTGTATATGTAGTCGATGCTTGTTTTGGGTTCATCTAACATCACTGCTAAAACAAATTTTGGGTTAGTTACTGGAAATACAGATACAAATGAGTTTATTTTTTTTTTAGTATAAACACCTGAAATACTTTTTTGGGCAGTTCCTGTTTTGCCTCCAACCTCATAGCCTTTTACATTGGCTAAAGATGCTGTCCCTTCTTTAGTTGTAACAATTTTTCTTAAAATAGGTAACATCTTTTTTGACACTTCCTCATTTAATATTCTTTCTTTTTTAAATTTTTGATATGTTTTTATAAGTCTGGGGTTTACATTGTAGCCACCATTAACAATAATAGAGTAAGCTTTAGCTAATTGAAGTAAAGTAGTTGTAATTCCATGACCAAAAGAAGCAGTAGCAAGAGGACATTTTCCCCAATTAAATTTAATAGGTTCGCCAACTTCATCAATTTCTAAATTGGTTTTTTCAAGAACATCGATTTTTGACAAAAATGACTTAAATTTTTCCTCTCCAACTTTTTGGCCAATTCTTACAGAGCCAATATTTCCTGAACGAATTAAAATTTGTTCTGCTGTTAAGTTGGAGGGTATTTTAACATCGTACTCACTTATATTAAATTGAGCACATTTTAAAGATTTCGGTAAATTGTTAAATTCAGTTTCTGGTTCAATAATTTTTTCATCAAAAGCTGCCGCTAATGTAAAAGTTTTAAAAACTGACCCGAATTCGTAAACACCCTTTGTGGCTCTATTGATAAAATTTACGTCAGTAATTTTTTCTCTTTTGTTAGGATCAAAATCTGGCAAAGAAACAAGTGAAATAATCTCTCCATCATTTACATTTATCAATATTGCTGCACTTCCTATGGTTTTAAAAATTTCATTAAATTTTATTAATTCCTTTCTTATTAAATATTGAATGTCAGAGTCCACAGTTAACGTAATAGGTTTATCTATTTTCTTTAACTTTGCATCTAAAGATTTCTCTAAACCCGAAATTCCATTATTGTCATCATCAATCTGACCAATAATGTGACTAAATAAATTTCTTTGAGGGTAAAGTCTTGTTAAGCTTTCACTTGGTATAATTGATTTATCTCCTAAATTCATAATTCTTTCGTATTTTTCTTGTGATATTTTTTTTTCAAACCAAAAAAATTTGTCTTTATTCAACTTTTTTTCTATTTCTTGGAAATTTTTATCAGGAAATATATATTTTAAATTTATTAACAATTTTTTTTTATCAATTACTTGAACAGGATTAATCCCTATATTTATCGAACTGACAGTTTTTACTATATAATTTTCATTTCTATCTACTATGTCTGCCCGATACAATTTTTTTGTAAAAATATCACTTTGACCATTTTTGATAGATTCAGTTTTTCTAGATCCTAAATGTAATAAATGAATTGAAAAAATTAAGGAAATAATAAAAAAAATAAAAAAAATAAATGATATTCTATTAAATGCTATATTTAAATTCGACCTACTTTTACTAAAAGTGAAGGTAAATTCAGTATCTTCTACTTCAAATTTTTTTTTTTTAATCATTCTGGCTTAAGTTTAAATTTTTTATAATTTTATTACCTTTATTGTTGCTAAGAACTTTAATTTCGTAAGATCTTTTAGCCTTTAAGTCCTCCTCAAAAAACTTTGATTGAAGCTCTAATAGTTTTTTTCCAGAACTGAGATAATTGTATTCTAATTTTAAATCATTAAATTCTTTATCTAAAGCTCTAATGCTCTCTTTGATGACAAAAATATCATCATCAAATCTTTTTGTAGAGTTCTTAATTAAAGCTGTAAATAGTATTAAAAACAAAATTAGAGATACAACAAAAAATTTTTTCAAAGTTTATCTCCAAGATTTTCAATTCTTGTTAAATATTCAAATTTTTCTAAAACATCAGTCTTAAAGTCATAAAAGTCTTTTTTTTTAATTACGTACCTTAATTTTGCAGACCTTGATGGTAAATTTTCTTTTAATTCTCTAGGGTTTGGAGTTTTAGGTTTTTTTTCTATTAATCTAAATAAAGTGTCAGGCTCATCTGTTTTTGGAATATACCGAGAAATACTCTTTTTTTCTGATAAACTTTTAAAAAAATATTTAACTATTTTATCTTCTAAAGAGTGGAATGTAACAACTGCAAGAACACCGTCTTTCTTCAATACTTTTGAAGCGCTTATCAATCCATTGATTAATTCACTTATCTCTTTATTGACAAAAATTCTTAATGCCTGAAATACTTTTGTAGCACTATGTATTTTGAAATTTTTTCTTTTTTTCGATTTATCAATAATTTCAACTAAAGTTTCAGTATTTATTTCTTTTTTTTTTCTTTCTTGGACAATCTCTAAAGCAATTTTTTTAGCTTCTTTTTCTTCACCAAAAAATTTAAAAATTTTTTCTAATTGTGATGCTTCTAGCTTATTAATCACATCTTTTGCAGAAAAATCATTTAAACCCATTCGCATGTTTAAATCTCCGATAGAATTAAATGATAAGCCTTTGGTCGGATCTTTAATCTGTGAATAAGAATATCCTAAATCAAAAATTATACCTCTTATGTTTTCATTTTTTAATTTAAGATTCTCTAATTGACTAAATTTTTTGTTTTTAAATAAAAATCTGTTATTGTATTTATTTAAAATTTCATCTGCTTTTTTCTTAACTTGTAAATCTCTATCTAGAGCTATTACTCGAGTATTTCTAAAATTTAAGATTTTTTTTGTATATCCGCCTTGACCAAACGTACAGTCAATAAATGTGCCACCATGTTGAGGGGTAATAATGCTAATTAATTCATTAAGCAGTACCGGATAATGTTTTGTAGTATCCGTTACCATGGTGGCATCCATTTATTTTTTTAAAGACCATTAGTTTTTTTGTCTTCTTAAAAATGCTGGTATTTCAAGATCATCTTCATCTTGATTATCATTTGTTGAACCTAATAAATCCTCAGAAGTTGAATTTTGATTTTCAGAACTAAATAAGTCTGGTCCATCCTCTTCTACTCCAAATTCTTTCAGATTGTTTGAGGAGGTTTCGTCTGTTTCAGGTGTTGCTATAGCTTCTTGAGAAAAAGAAACTTCGTTTTGCTCTGAAACATTTTCAACTATATTTTCAGCTTCCTGGTTTTTTAATAACTCCTCATTATATTGATGATTTATGTCATCAACAGATTCATTAAAGTTTTCTGAAACTACTTCATTTTCAAGTTTAAGTGCATTAGCACCGTGGGAAAGAGGTGTTGTTGCATTGTTATTTGAAAAGTTAAAAGATACAGTTGGACTTAGATTTGAAAAATCTGAATAACCTGGATTTCTGTTTTGAATTCGATGAACCATATTAATTACTGATTTCGTCTCCGGTTGTTGACCATCTAAAGAGGTAGCAACAATTGAAACTCTTATTTTTCCTTCAAGCAATGGATCAGTTATAGCTCCTATTATTACTTCAGCGTCAGCTTCAACCTCAGATCTAATTTTATTAACAACTTCATCAACTTCAAATAATTTTAGATCTTTGCCTCCTGTAATATTTACTAGTAAACCTTTAGCACCTTTCAAAGTGTAATCATCTATCAGAGGATTGCTTATCGCCATCTCTGTAGCTTGCATTGCTCTACCATCACCTTCGGCTTCTCCTGTTCCCATCATTGCTTTGCCCATTGATGCCATTACAGTTTCAACATCTGCAAAATCGAGGTTTATTATGCCCGGTCTTACCATTAAATCTGTCACACTCTGAACTCCGTGCATTAAAACATTGTTTGATAGATTAAATGACTCTTCAAATGTAGTTTGCTCATTTGCAATCTTAAATAGGTTTTGATTGGGAATGACAATAATTGTGTCCACATGTTTTCGAAGTTCTTCAAGACCAATCTGAGCTCTTCTCATTCTAGATGGGCCTTCATACAAAAAAGGAAGTGTGACGACTCCTACCGTTAATATATTTAATTCTTTTGCTGCTCTTGCAATTACATGTGCAGCACCTGTTCCTGTGCCACCTCCCATTCCAGCTGCAATAAAAACCATATTTGCGCCTTGCAAAATATTCACAATTTCATTTAAAGATTCATCGGCTGCAGCTTGTCCAATATCAATTTTCGCACCTGCTCCTAAACCTTTTGTCAAGTTTAACCCAATTTGAATTTTTGATTTGGCTTTACTATGTTTTAAATCTTGGGCATCAGTATTTACTGCGATAAATTCAACCCCTTGCATTCCATTATCAATCATTTCATTAATTGCGTTACCACCTGCACCTCCAACTCCCATTACTAAAAGTCTTGGTTGCAGTTCTTTTATCTCTGGTGATTTAAAGTTAATTGTCATTTTATTATCCCCCGTTATTTGTTAAGTTGAAGCTCCCACTTAAGGCTAGCACGATTTAAATTTGCTTTTTTCTTTGCATTTACCTTAAATTTTTCAAATGTTGTTGGTTCCCATATTTGAAAAGTTTTTCCCTGACCAACAAACAGCATGCTACTTTTTACTTTTGCATGTTTTAGTAATTTTGAAGTAAGTGATATTCTTCCTTCGCTATCAAACTGTAGATTAACACTTTCCGACAATATTGATGTTGCAAAATAATCTCTTTTTTCCTCGAAAGGATTTAATGAGTCTATTGTATTTGAAATTTTTTCTATTCTATCTTGTGGCCATGCTTCTATTGATGGATTGTTAAAAGATGGGTAGCAAATTACTCCATTATATCCTAGGTTTGATAAGTAGGATCTATAACTTGCAGGCACTGACACCCTTCCTTTCTTGTCCAATTTGTTTTCGTAACTTGATAAAAACATAAACCATAATCTCTATATACCCTTATTTGGGAATATATGGGATATTATGGGTTTTTTATAATAGAGTCAATACCTTCAATTAAGGATAGTTTAATGAGATTAATGGTGGAAAAGGTGAATCCAAAACGTGAACATTTGTTTAAGTGATTTGAAATAAAGTTTGCCAGATAAACTATAAGCCGGGTTCTGTCATTTAAACTTATCATTTGTCTAGGCTTAAGATCGCTCTTAAGCTCAAGCAACTAACCCTGATGACTAGCCAAGGATGGCTTTTGGTTTTTCAACAATGTCATCTCTACTTAGTCTTGCTCTCAGTGGGGTTTTCCAGCGTTCATTGTTACCAATAGAACCGGTGTGCTCTTACCACACCTTTTCACCCTTGCCATGTTATGGCGGTTTATTTTCTGTGGCACTATCCCTAGGGTTTCCCCCGCCAGGTGTTACCTGGCACTGTATCCTTGTAGAGTCCGGACTTTCCTCTTTAATAAAATTAAAGCGATAAGTCGTTTATCTGGCGAATTCAATTTATAATTTAATTTTCAAATTACAAGTGTAATTATCTACAATTTTACTAGGTTATTACTAATTAATAAGCATTCTTTGTCAATTTTGCCATTGATAAGATTCTGTCTAAATTTTCGTTGAAAAGCTTTAACAAGATTATTTTTATATTTTAATCTATCTATGTTTGAATAACCTATTTTATTTAAGTTTTTAAAGAAAATTTTTTTCTCGTAAGCGTTAATTTTTAAATTTCTTTTATTTTTTATTTTATTTCTAGAAAGATTGTGCCACTTGCACAAATTTTGATTTGCCAATTTTTGCCATGGAAATTTTTCACCTGGGTCTTTCTTCCGCTTTGGCGCTATATCAGAGTGGCCTAATATATTTTGTTTTTTTACATTATACTTCTTTTTCAAATATTTTAGTAACTTAATAAGCGAAAAGATCTGCTTTGATGTAAATTTTTTATAACCATAATCATGTCCTGGATTACTTATTTCGATACCAATAGAAAATTTATTTAATGACTTGTATTTCATCCAATTAGATTTTCCTGCATGCCATGCTACGTATAAATCAGGTACAAGATTTAAAATTTTACCACTATTTTTAATAAAATAATGTGAACTTACTTTCGATTTATAATTACATAACCTTTCTATTGCATCAGATTCCTTTTTCATGCCTGTGTAGTGTAAAATGATAAAAATAATTTTTTTTTTTGATCTTTTAGGTAAATCAAAATTAATTGAGTAATATCTGGTCAAATTTATGGCTAATTTTGAGCTCATTTTTAGTAAATAGTTAATTTACATTAACAATTTATATATTATAAGAACAACAATGATAAAGAGATTTACCATAATTTTAATTACAACCCTTGCGTTAACTGTAAATTCCTATGCAGGGTCTGATGGGGAACTTTTATTGAAAAAAAATGACCCTTCAAATGTTAAAGATTGTTTTGAGAGACTTAACAGAGCTACTTTTGCTTTCAACCAAGGTTTAGATGGTATTGTATTTGAGCCTGTAGCAAAAGCTTACAGAATTCTACCCTCACCTGTACGAACAGGAATAAGTAACAGTCTAAATAATTTATCAAATTTAGTAACAGTTCCGAATAATATTCTACAAGGAGACTTTAAAGAGGCAGGTGTAAATTCTGGAAGATTTGTTCTCAATACAACTGTAGGTCTCTTGGGAATTTTTGATGTTGCTGAGCAAATGGGTTTCTCTGAATATGAAAAAGAAGATTATGGACAATCTTTAGGAACGGCTGGAGTTGGCCCAGGATGTTATTTGGTTTTACCTGTTTTAGGCCCATCCACAATTAGGGATACAGCTGGTTCCGTATTTAATCTTATGGGAGGTGATCCCTGGTATAACGTGAGTGTAAAAAATGATACTCAATATTTTAATGAAAAAGATTATTACGTTAGCAGAGGCACTGCTGGTGTAGATTTTAGAGCAAAAAATATTGAATCCTTTGATAATTTAGAAGAAAATGCAATGGATTTTTATGCTTCAGTTAAAAGTTTATACTTGCAAGACAGAAAACAGAAAATTTTAAACTCAAAAGGAGTTATAGATACTATGGACGATTCTGATTGGGAAGAGATTGAAGATAATTAATTTTTTAAGAAATGTTTAAAAAATTTATAGTCTTAAACTATTTTATATTTTCTATTTTATTAAATTTAAATTTAGCTCATTCTATCGAACCAGATATTTTTGTACAGTCGACTGTTAACAGAGCATCTGACACCCTAAGTGGAAATAATACTAAAGAAGAACGAATTGAGGAATTAAAAAAGATAGCACTAGATACAGTAGATATAAAAGGTATAGGATTTTACTCATTAGGTAAGCATAGAAAAGGTATGTCGGATGAGAAAAAAAAGGAGTATTATGAAGTTTTTAAAAATTATTTTCTAAATAGCTTTTCAAGCAGACTTGCTGAATATTCTAATCCAGTTATAGAAGTTAACTCTAAAGAGAAAATAAACGATAATTACACAATAGTCTCTAGTACTCTAGCTGCTACTGATAAAAGACCAGCGATCAAAATTGATTGGAGAATTTATACAAAAAATCCAGATAAACCTCTTATAAGAGATTTAATTATAGAGGGACTAAGTCTTGCGAGAACTCAAAAAGAGGAGTTTAATTCTATTATTCAAAGTAATGATGGAAGTTTAGAAGTGCTTTTTGAGAACTTAAAAAACTTTTCTAACAAATAAATCATTAATTAATTATTAGTGGTGGGCCCGCCAGGACTCGAACCTGGGACCAATACATTATGAGTGTACTGCTCTAACCAACTGAGCTACAGGCCCAAAGAATTATTTAGGTTTTATACCATTGCTAAAGTTAATCAAGACAGAATGTTTTGATATTCTATTATTATTAAATGGTGGGCCGTGTTGGTTACGCTCCAACTACCCCTGCAATGTCAATGCAGTACTCTACTATTGAGCTAACGGCCCTTAAAAAAAGATTAATAAAATATATATTTAAATAGAATTTTTTGCAAAAATATTTGTTTTCTTGTTACAAGCAAACATGATTGAAAAATTTATCCAAAATAAAGTAATATTAAAATCACTAAAAAATGAACCACTTGGTAAAAAAGGTGTAAAATTTACTAAAACGAATATAAACGAACCAACTTGGATATAGTTACGAGATAAAATAATTGATTTTAGTACCATATACATCAAATAAAATAAAATACTAAGTATTATAATTGTTCCTACTAAACCGTGTTCTGATAAAAATTCAAAATATAATTGATGGGGATGGGTTAAGCATTTATAATTAAACTTTGATTGATCGCTTTTATCCTTGCACGTTTCAATTCTGTAATTTTTATTACCAACGCCAAAAAAAGGGTGGTTTTTAAAAACTGAATAGCCTGATTTATATAATTCAATATAAATATTATTATCAAAAAATTTTTTTAAATTTTTTTTGTTATTAACCTTTTCATAAATTTGTCCTACATACCTCATTTTTAGATAATCTGATTGACTGATAATTAGACCAAAAAGAAAAGTAAATAAAAGAAATATCATTATTTTTGTCTTGACTTTAAAAAAGTCAAAAAATATGAAAAAAATTATAATACCCAAAAATATTTTAAGAGTATTTGATCTTTCGCCTGTCATAACTAATGCCGTAAAAGCTATTGAAAGAAATATTAAAGTCCAAATTCTATTATTAAAATTTTTTAAACCATGGCCAAAAATTAAAAGAATAAAAGCTGATATAAAAGCACCGGCAATTGGTTCGTCTTTAAAAAAACTCACGATTCTAGTACCATCTGGTTGGGGAACTCCATTAATAGTTGCAGCACCCCATCCAAAAATATTAGTTCCAAGAAAATATTCAATAAAAATATCAATTATAAAGATACTAAGAATTATGGTCCAAGTATTTAAAAGTTTTTTTTCATTTTCAAAATAAAAAAAAAAATAATTAATAAATATGAACAAAATTATTATTCTTAAAAAACCAATATTTCTTGCGAGGCCTATCTCATGATTGAGAGATATAAATGAATTAAAAATCAAATAAAGATACAAAAAAAAAATCAATTTAACAGCTAAGTGATTTAGAAAATCAAAGTTTTTTTCTATAAATAAAACTATTAAAAAAAATAAGCTTAGAATTATCAAATTGATTAATGAAATAGTCGATCCGATTATGATAGAAACTGGTAAAAATGAAAATAATAAAAAGAAAATATTTTCTTTATTTAACAAATTCATTAAAAATTCATTAGCTCTCTAAAAAACTTTTTAATTGTTTTGATCTGCTAGGATGTTTTAATTTTCTTAAAGCTTTGGCCTCTATTTGTCTAATACGTTCTCGAGTAACTGAAAATTGAAGACCCACTTCCTCTAATGTATGGTCTGTATTCATACCAACTCCAAATCTCATTCTTAAAACTCTTTCTTCTCTTGGCGTAAGTGTGGATAAGATTTTTGTTGTTGCTTCCCCAAGATTAGATTTGATTGCTTGCTCTAAAGGAGCTAAAGCTTTTGTATCCTCTATAAAATCACCTAAGCTGCTGTCCTCCTCATCTCCAACCGGTTTTTCTAATGAAACAGGTTCCTTTGAAATTTTTAAAACTTTTCTAACTTTATCCAAGGGCATTCTTAGTTTCTTAGCTAATTCTTCTGGTGTAGCTTCTCTTCCAAACTCACTTAAAATTAGTCTTTGTGTTCTCACAATCTTATTTATAGTTTCAATCATATGAACTGGTATACGAATAGTTCTTGCTTGGTCAGCAATAGATCTTGTAATTGCCTGTCTTATCCACCAAGTTGCATATGTTGAAAATTTATATCCTCTACGATACTCAAATTTATCAACAGCCTTCATTAAGCCAATATTACCCTCTTGTATCAAATCCAAAAATTGTAAACCTCTATTAGTATATTTTTTTGCAATTGAAATTACTAACCTTAAATTAGCCTCTACCATTTCTTTTTTTGCAATACGTGATTCTTTTTCACCTTTTTGTACTCGGCTTACTAATTTTTTATAATCAGTTACTGAAATGCCTAGTTTATGACTTATTTCTATTAGTCTATCCCTAATATTCTTAAATTCATCTTTATTTTTTACAAAAAATTTCTTCCAATCTTGGTTAGTGTCTAAAAATTTTTTTAAATTTGGATTTATTTCGTTTCCAATATAAAATTTAATAAACTCATTTCTTGAAATCTTTTGATCCATAGCTAATCTCAATAAGTTTCCTTCTAGGGAAACAATCTTTTTGTTTTCTGAATAATGCCTCTGGACTAGCTCCTCTAAAACTGAAGGAGAAAGCTGAAGAGTTTTAATATTAATCAAAATATCATTAACTATTTTTTCATAAGTTTTTTCTTTAGATGAGGAGAAACTCTTAGATGTTAATAGGCATTCCAATTTTTCTTTTTGATATTTAATTAATTTATTGTATTCTTTTGTGAGAGTATTGACTGTTGTTAAAATTTTAGGTTTTATTTCAGTCTCCATCGCAGCTAAAGTTGGATTAAAATCTTCATCAGAATCATCATTGCTGCTATCCTCTTCTCCTGAGTTTTTTTGTTTTGCGCTCTGACCAGTCGACTCATCCTCCATATAATTTGTATCTATATCAATAATCTCTCTAACTAGAATTTGATCGTTTTGTAATTTGTCATTCCACTCGAAAAATTGCTGAGCTGTTATTGGACTTTGAGATAATGCAATTAGCATTATATCTTTTCCAGCCTCAATTCTTTTTGCGATTGCTATTTCACCTTCTCTTGATAATAATTCAACACCACCCATTTCTCGTAAATACATTCTGATTGGGTCGTCACTTTTATCAATTGTTTTACCTTCTTCCTTTGTGGAATTGTCTTTTTTTCTTAAAGCTTTAAAATCAGATTTTTTTTCAACTAAAGTTACTTTTTCATCTAAAATATGAATAAAAGCCTGAGCTAAATTTTCATCAGATAAGTTTCTTTTACCAAGAGATTTATTTAATTCTTCATAGGTTATAAATCCTCTGTGGGTTCCTCGACCCATTAATCTAGCAAATGATTTTGTAATTATTCTTTCCACAGCAATATAAGTTAGAAAGTCTTATATAATATCAAATCTATAAAAATCCATTATTAATTTATGGAAATTAATTGATATTTTTCTCTTTTTTTAGCTCTTTTAGCTCATTAAATGTTGCCTCACTCATATCTTTAGAAAACTTCGATTCTAATTCTTGAATTCTAAATTCCAAATCATAATTAATAAGATCTCTTGAAATATCCTCTAATAACTCAAGTACTTGATGATCATTGTCTGGCTTGTTTTTGAGAATATATTTTATTGGGGCAAATTTATTGATTTTTTCCGTCAATTGTTTATCCAAATTTAAATCTTTAATAGTTATTTTTTCTTTAGATTTTAACTTTGAAATTATTGCTAAAAGTATCTTTTTATTAACTTCTGTAAAAAATTTAATATTTTCAATTAAATGAATATTTACTTGCAAAAATGTTAAGTTATTTAACACTAAATATAAGAGAGAAAATTCTTTTAACTCTATACCAGTTAATGATTGACTCTCGTTGTAATGCTTCTTCGTAGTATCTAACACTTTTGTTTTTTTAACATAAAATTTATTTTTATTTAAGTTTGAATGAGGCGTCAATTGCGAGATTTTTTCTAAAAAATACTCTAATACATATTTCTTTATTAAATCATCTTTAATAGTATTTGCTATAGATCTTAGTTTCTTCTCAAAAATTGCCATTGAAGAGGGGTTATTTTCTGTTTGTTTTTTATAATGACTAAAAATAAATTGGTGAACTGATAATTTACTTTGTTTCGTAAAGTCTAAAAAATAATTTTTACCATGTTTGTTAATATAACTATCTGGATCTTCTTTATCTGGTAAAAATAAAAAAGATATTTGTTTATCTGGTCTTAGTTCTTTAATAGAGTTTTCCGCGGCTCTTAAAGCAGCTTTATAGCCACTATCATCACCATCAAAACAAATAATTAAGTCATCAAAAAACTGATTTAAAGTTATGATTTGTTTATCTGTTAAAGATGTCCCAAGGTTAGCAACTACATTTTCAATTCCATTTTTACTTAATCCAACAACATCCATATAACCTTCAACTAAATAAATATAATCTACTTTATTGGATAGTTTTCTGGCTTTATCTAAATTGTATAAATTTGAACCCTTTTTAAAAAAATTAGTTTCTGGTGAATTAATGTATTTTGCTAAAAAATCTAGATCTTGAATTATTCTTCCTCCTAATGCAATTGGTTGAGCAGAAATATTATTAATTGGAAATATTAAACGACCCCTAAACCTTTCAACAAATATTTTCTTTTTTTCATCAAAATAAAATAAACCACTATCTACTAAAGCTTGATTGCTAAATTCATTTTTCAATTTGTCGAAAAAGTTTGGATTTTTTTCTATATATCCAATTTTAAATTTTTTTACCTCTTCTTTACCTAAAGATCTTTTTTTTAAATAATCTCTAGCATTTGAGTAAGACTGGTTTTTCAATAACTCATTATGATAGAATTCAACATACTGACTAAAAATAGAAAGGTACTCTTTCCATTTTTTTTCTCTTTCTTCGTCTTGTTTTGAAAAAGTGTATGGTTGCATTCCTGCTAGTTGAGCCAAATGCTTAACTGCTTCTCCAAATTTAAAGTTTTGAGTTTTCATTATAAAATCAAAAATATTTCCATGCTCAGATGTTGCAAAACAATGATAAAATTCTTTTTCATCATTAACTGTAAATGATGGTGTTTTTTCATTTTTAAAAGGGGACAAGCCAACATACTCCTTACCTCTTTTTTTTAAGGAAACAGATTTTGATACAACTGTTGAAACTTTTAATCTCAGTTTGATTTCATCAAGATATTCTTTGGGATATTTCATTAATTATTTAATAATTCTTTAATTAGGGGACCAGCTTTGGAAAAATCAATTTCATCAGCATGTATTTTTTTTAATTCACCCATTACTTTACCCATATCTTTAATCGAACTTGCACCAAGTTTAGAGATAATTGCTTCACATATTTTTTTAGTTTCCTCCTCACTTAATTGCTTGGGTAAAAAACCTGTTAAAATATTGTATTCATTTTGCTCAACTTCTAAAAGGTCAGATCGGTTATTTTTTTTGTAAATATCAATCGATTCGGCTCTTTGCTTTACCATTTTTTTTAAAAGCTTTTTTATATCCTCATCATCAGTCTCTTTTTTATCGGGACCAGATCTGTTTGATATATCTAAATCCTTTATTGAAGACAGTATTAACCTATAAGTTGAGATTTTTGTTTTATCTTTAGCTTTTAACGCGCTTTTATATTCAGTTTCGATTGTTTGTTTTAATGACATGATTTTTTAATCTACTGCAAAGATAAAAATCTTCAAAAGAAAAATTGTTTTTTTACAATTTTATAATACATCTCTGTTGCGATAATAAATCAATTATTGTATTAACCTTTAACTTATGAGTTGTAATTGATCAAAAAAGTTAAAAAAATTAACTCAAAAAATTCGCAAATTACTACAGGTATTTTAGTTCTTGAAAACAAGAGAGTTTTTAAGGGTATTGGTATTGGCTATCAAGGAGAAGCAACTGGAGAGGTTTGCTTTAACACTTCATTAACAGGATACCAAGAAATTATATCAGACCCTTCTTATGCAGGACAAATTATAAATTTCACATTCCCCCATATTGGAAACGTTGGGACCAACAAAGAAGATTTTGAGTCTGACAAAATATGGACTAGAGGAGTAATTTTAAATTCTGAGATAACTTCACCATCAAATTATAGATCTTTTCAACATTTAGATTTATGGCTTAAAAAAAATAAAATAGTTGGAATTACAGGGCTAGATACAAGAAGTTTAACTAATTCAATAAGAGACAAAGGTGCTCCAAAAGGAACTATTGCTTATTCAAAAAAAGGTAAGTTTAATATTAGTAAACTTGCAAACTCAACAATAAAATGGAGTGGGTTAAAAGATTTAGACCTTGCAGAAAAAGTAACCACTCCAAAAAATTATATTTGGAAAGGACTACAAACCTGGAAAAGGGGGATTGGCTTTAAAAAAAATACTAAAAGTTCTTTTCATGTTGTGGCTATAGATTATGGAATCAAAAAGAATATTTTGAGATATTTTTCTGACTTCAATTGTAAAGTAACGGTTGTTTCTTGCAAAACATCAGCTGAAAAAATTCTAGCCCTTAAACCAAATGGTATTTTTTTGTCTAATGGTCCAGGGGATCCAGCAGCGACTGGTAAATATGCAATTAAAATAATTCAAAATCTAATTAAAAAAAATTTACCATTATTTGGTATTTGTCTTGGCCATCAAATTCTTGCATTAGCATTGGGAGGAAAAACAAAAAAAATGAAACTTGGTCATAGAGGTGCAAATCATCCTGTTAAGAATTTAATAAATGATAATGTAGAAATAACCAGTCAAAATCATGGCTTTGAAGTTGTCAAAGAATATTTGCCTAAAACTATTCAGGTCACTCATAAATCTTTATTTGATCATAGCATCGAGGGTATTAAATTAAAAAATAAACCTGTATTTTCTGTTCAATACCACCCAGAGTCAAATCCCGGTCCACAAGACAGCGTATATTTATTTCAAGAATTTATTAACAACATGAAAAAAAATGCCAAAAAGAAAAGATCTTAAGAAAATATTAGTTGTTGGTGCTGGACCAATTATTATTGGTCAAGCATGTGAATTTGATTATTCAGGAACGCAAGCATGTAAGGCATTAAGAGATGAGGGTTATAAAGTTGTTTTGATTAATTCAAATCCAGCGACTATCATGACTGATCCAGATGTCGCTGATAAAACTTATATTGAACCTATTACTTTAGAGGTTTTAGAAAAAATTCTAATTAAAGAAAAACCAGATGCAATTCTTCCTACAATGGGTGGTCAAACAGCTCTTAATCTTGCAATGGAAGCTGAAAAAAAAGGAATTTTAAAAAAATATAAAATTGAATTAATCGGGGCAAATTCTAAAGCAATTGCTAATGCAGAAGATAGAAAAAAATTCAGAAAAAATATGATTGATATCGGTTTAGATTTACCTAAATCAGAAATTGTTAACAATATTAAACAATCATCGAATGTTTTAAAAAAAATTGGTTTGCCAGCAATTATCAGACCAGCATTTACACTCGGAGGTCTTGGAGGGGGAATTGCAAAAAATAAAAAGGATTACCAAAAAATTATTAAAAGTGGATTACACGAATCTCCAGTTAGCCAAGTACTAGTTGAGGAGTGTTTGGAGGGATGGAAAGAATTCGAAATGGAGGTTGTAAGAGATAAAAAAGATAATTGTATAATCATCTGTTCAATTGAAAATGTTGATCCAATGGGTATACATACAGGAGACTCTGTCACAGTGGCTCCTGCACTTACCTTGACTGACAAAGAATACCAAATAATGAGAAATGCCTCTATAGCATGCTTGAGAAAAATTGGAGTTGAAACCGGTGGTTCAAATGTTCAATTTGCAATTAATCCTAAGAACGGTCGCATGGTAGTTATTGAGATGAATCCAAGAGTATCAAGATCATCAGCTCTAGCATCAAAAGCAACAGGTTTTCCAATTGCAAAGGTTGCTGCAAAATTAGCAGTTGGCTATACATTAGATGAATTAAAAAATGAAATTACTAAAGTAACCCCAGCGTCGTTTGAGCCCAGTATCGATTATGTAGTAACAAAAATCCCAAGATTTACTTTTGAAAAATTTACCACTTCCCCATCAAACTTGGGGACGTCAATGAAATCAGTTGGAGAGGCTATGGCGATTGGTAGAAATTTTAAAGAGTCATTACAAAAAGCTTTGGTTTCTCTTGAAACTGGTTTTTCAGGATTAGATAGAGTCTTTGATTTAAATAAAAAACAAATAGAAAAAAAACTTAAAGATAATATTCCAGATAAACTTCTCTTGGTTGCTGAAGCTATTAGAAAAAAAATTAATTTAAAGAGAGTATTTTTACTTACTAAAATTGACCCATGGTTCTTGGAACAAATAAAAGAATTAGTGGATAATGAAATAAAAATTAAAAATAATGGATTACCAAAAAATTTTAATGAATTTAATATGATAAAATCTATTGGTTTTTCTGATAAAAAATTAGCAGAATTAACCAATACTTCAGAGGATATAGTTAGACAAAAAAGATCTGCGCTTAAAATTTTACCTGTATTTAAAAAAGTTGATACTTGTGCTGCTGAGTTTAAATCTTTCACACCCTATATGTACTCAACATATCAACGAAATTTATCAATAAATTCTGAATGTGAGGCTAATCCATCTGGTAGAAAAAAAATTATAATATTAGGAGGAGGACCTAACAGAATAGGACAAGGGATTGAATTTGACTATTGTTGTTGTCAGGCAAGCTTTTCTCTTAAAGACGCAGGCTTTGAAACCATTATGGTAAATTGCAATCCTGAAACAGTTTCAACTGACTATGACACAAGTGATAGGTTATATTTTGAACCTTTAAAAGAGGAATATGTTTTTAATATAATTAAAAAAGAAAAAGAAAAAGGGAATTTAGTTGGGATTATCGCGCAGTTTGGTGGTCAAACTCCTATTAAACTAGCTAAGTTTTTATATGAAAATAAACTTCCAATTTTAGGGACGCAATATACTTCAATAAATTTAGCAGAGGACAGAGATCTGTTCAGAAGTCTTCTCAATAAATTGAAACTTAAACAAGCTGAAAGCGGAATTGCAAAAACTTACAAACAAGCAATCCAAATTGCTGAGAAAATTGGCTTACCACTAGTCGTTAGACCCTCGTATGTATTAGGTGGTAGAGCAATGGAAATTATTCATGAAAAAAGTCAGCTTAAAAAATTTGTTCAAGAAGCATTCAAAGCTGCTGAGGATAACCCAATTTTGATAGACAAGTTTATTGATCATGCAATGGAAGTTGACGTAGATGCAATATCAGATGGCAAGCAAGTTCATGTTGCAGGAATTATGCAACATATCGAGGAAGCTGGAATTCATTCAGGCGACTCTGCTTGTTGCTTACCTCCAGTGTCAATCAAACCTTACTTAATAAAAGAAATTGAAAATCAGACTAGAAAGTTAGCTTTAGCTTTAAAAGTAAAAGGTTTTATGAATATTCAGTTTGCTATCAAAAAAGATGAGATTTATGTAATCGAAGTGAATCCTAGAGCTAGTAGAACAGTGCCATTTGTTTCAAAAGCTAAAGGCTTGCCTCTTGCTAAAATTGCATCAAGGATAATGGCAGGAGAAAAATTATCCAAATTTAATTTAAAAGATAAATCTAAAAATATGTATGCAGTTAAAGAGGCTGTATTTCCTTTTAATAAATTCCCTAATAGCGATTTGCTTTTAGGTCCAGAAATGAAATCTACTGGTGAAGTTATGGGATTTGATAAAAATTTTGGAATGGCGTTTGCCAAAAGTCAAATTGCTTCAGCAAACTCATTACCAAAAAAAGGTCTTGCCTTCATATCATTGAAAGATTCTCATAAAGACGAAGGAATATATTTAGCCAAAGAGCTTATAAAATTAAATTTTACTTTATGTGGAACAAGAGGCACAGCAGAATATATTCGTAAGCATAAAATGAAATGTAGAATTATAAATAAAGTGAGTAGTGGTTCTCCCCACATAGTTGACGTTTTAGACTCAAAAAAAATTGGACTTGTTATTAACACTGGTGGAGGTGTCAGTGAACACAGATTAGATGATGCAATTGCTTTAAGGCGAGGAACACTTAAAAATAAAGTTCCTTACTGTACCAATATGTCAACTGCACTTGCATGTTTAGAAGCCATTAAGTCACTTAAAACTAAAAGATTAGAAGTCACTTCTCTTCAGGATGTTTAAGTATTTACTTTCCAATCGGTTTCAAATGTAACATAGTTTACCTGGATACATCTTCTCTCTTTAACTATTTTCTTCTTTTCCATCCCATGCCAAGTATTTGGTCCACTAGTAAATAAATAACCATAATTATGTTTATAAGGAACCGTTTTTACTTTTTCTAATTTCTCATTGTAAAAATCTGTGCCCAATTCTTCAGACTCGTTAGCATTATTTACAAATATTAATCCTGACATAAGTTTTTCTTTAATATCACAATGAGGCTTAAGCCAAAAACCTTCTCGATCACAAATAACTTCCAATCGAACATATGAGTTTGATAGATCTTTATTTATCATTTTTGAAATTTTTTCATAAACTTCTTTAGACTGTAGTTCATTAATAAATTTTACTAGATGAGGAAATTGTGAAGAATTTTCTTTTGTTACAAAACATCTGAATTTAATAGCCTTGCCACCTGAAGAGTCGCCTTCCCTAAACTCTGCAGCTCCACCATCTATTGCTCTTGTGCCATCATAATTAAGATTATATTTGCTTACATCTGGAATGTCAGCTTTAACTATTTCTTCTATTGCTTCATTTGTAAGCGCGTTATAATATTCATAATGATCAAAAGGAAATTCATGCTTTTTAGATTGATTTTGAATTGAATTTAAAAAAGTCATTAAGAATTTATTTTTTGTTTGATTATTTTTGCTACTCTATTAGTTTCATCTAGTTTTTGATAGTTCCAATTTTCCTCTTCTTCACCTAAATTTCTTATTATATTTAATTCTCTGAATAAATTTCTAAATTTTCGAAATCTTTTATCATTTTTTTTTGTTAAAATATTTGCGACATAAATAGGTTTTCCAGTTAATGCTGCTTCTGAGATCATTGAACTTGAATCACAGGTTACAACTATACTTGTAGATATAGATAAAGCAGATAGATAAGCTTTTTTATCTACATTATCTATAATTGTATGATTTTTACCAAAATATTCTTTAGCATAATCTATTGAATTTTTCGGGGTCCTCATTGATGGAATTACAACAAGTTGAAAATCATTTTTTTTTAGTAAATTATTTAAATTAGTAAAAATATTTTTTATATTCTCTGAAGAATAATCATAATATTTTGTTGGACCACCCAAAATTAATGAGCAAATTTTTCTTTGGTCTTTTTTAACAAATGAATTTAAATAATCTTTATTTTTAATAATTTCATCATCTGTAAGATAGTGAATCGCTCCCTTTGTACTGATCACATTTTGACCATTTATATCATCGTGCTCAGGAGCAACAATAAAATCAAAATGACTAAAGTTTACCTTAGGATCTTGGATATGAATATTAAACACTTTTTTTTTTGAATTATTTTTTAAATGAATTGAGGGAATTACACTCTTTCGTCCACAAGAAATAATTAAATCAAATTCTGTTTGGTTAATCTTTTTAAATACACTTTGCGAAATCGGAGTAAGTTTTGGTGGTATCATTTTCCAAAAATTATTTAGTTCAACTGTATGGTGTGTAAAATCAATGTCTAATGCTTTTGCTAATCCCTCTACTTGGCTAATCATTCCATGCATGCCTTGAGTCAATAATATACCTTTTAATTTGTTCATTAAATACTATATAGCTCTCATATGAGTCAAAATCCAACTAAACACACAAAAGTATTAATAATTGGATCCGGTCCAGCTGGATATACTGCTGCAGTTTATGCAGCGCGTGCAATGCTAAATCCAATTCTAGTTTATGGATCTGAGCCCGGAGGACAGTTAACGACAACTACTGATGTTGAAAATTATCCTGGGTTTGCTGATGTTATTCAGGGACCTTGGTTAATGGATCAAATGAAAGATCAGGCAAAGGCAGTTGGAACAGAAATGATCCAGGATCATATTCAGTCAGTAAATTTAAAATCTACACCATTTGAGGCAGTAGGAGATACTGGTCAAAAATTTACCGCAGATAGTATTATTATTTCAACTGGTGCTCAAGCAAGATGGTTAAACATAAAATCAGAACAAGAATTTAGAGGCTTTGGGGTTTCAGCATGTGCTACATGTGATGGATTTTTCTTTAAGGAAAAAGAAGTAGCAGTAGTTGGTGGTGGAAATGCTGCTGTAGAAGAAGCAATGTTTCTTACAAAATTTGCGTCCAAAGTAAAATTAATTCATAGACGAGATAGTTTAAGAGCTGAAAAAATGCTTCAAAAAAAATTAATGGAAAATAAAAAAATTGAAATCATTTGGGATACAGTCATTGAAGACGTAATAGGTGATAAAGAGCCTAAGAATGTTAAAGGTATTAAAGTGAAAAATGTGAAAACAAATAAAATAGAAGAAATTAAGGTTGATGGGTTGTTTGTTGCAATTGGTCATGATCCAGCAACTTCTCTATTCAAAGATCAATTAAAAATGGACAATGAAGGATATTTGATTACAAAACCAGATTCTACTGAAACTAATGTTCCTGGAGTTTATGCTGCAGGAGATGTAAAGGATAAAACTTTTAGACAGGCTGTAACTGCTGCGGGAATGGGATGTATGGCGGCTCTTGAAGCTGAAAAGCACCTTTCGCATAAGTAAAGTGAAAAACAATTTACACGTTTTTTTAGGAGCCACTGTAGCTGATGCTGCGGCAAGACCATTGCATTGGGTTTATGATCAAAAAAAACTCCTAAGTTACATTAAAGGAAGAAAAGATTTTGCTTTCTTAAAAAAAAATAAAAGTCCATTTTACAATATCAAAACTGGAAAAGTTTCAGGATATAATGAAATCGGCCAAGTAATGTTTAAAACATTGCTTGAAGACGACAGAAATATTGAGGAGAGATTCAAAAAAAATATTACAAAAAATTTTGGTCCAGGAAGTATATACTGGAAAAATTTGAGTCTAAGAGCGAAATATAGAAAAGTTAAAGATTGGCGAGGAATAATTAAAGGTCCTTGGATCCATCAAAATATAATAGAAACTGTCAAAAATTTAAAAGCTAAAAAAAAGATAACCGGAGGCACAAAGGTAAATGAATCAGATGGTTATTGTGCTGCTCTTCCCTATTTTTTGTATGGCTACAATTTTAAAAGTATAAAAAAAATTATCTCCACAGTAACTATCTCAAAAATAAGTCTAAAATACGCTCTAGCAAAATTTTATCTTCTAGATTTAGCTCTAAAAGGTAACAAAGATCCTATAAATGAATTCGTAAAAAAATTCAAAAAAAATTTATATTTCAAAAATGTCATAGAAGACATTCAAAAAGTGAAAAAATATAAATCAAAGCCTCACCCATTTATAGTTAAAAAATTTGGAATGGCATGTAGCTATCCAGGAACTTTTAATAGCTCAATTCACTCAATTATTAATTCGAAAAATTTTAAAAGTGCAATTTTAAGGACAATTAAGGCTGGTGGCTGTAACTGTTCAAGAGTCAACTTTGTTGGAGCATACTTCGCAGCATTAAAAGGAGTGAACACTATCCCCAAATCCTGGATAAAAAAAACTTTTCCTGCTAGAAAAATATTAGAACAAAAATAATACTATCTATTTTAAACTTTCGCAGAAAGATTTAATTCTATCCATGGCCTTTTTTAAATTTTTCATTGAAGTTGCATAAGAAATTCTAAAATATCCATCTAAGCCAAATGCTGAACCTTGAACAACAGCTACATTTTTTTTTTCGAGTAACTTTTTTACAAAATCGGTGTCGGTTTTTAACTTTGTTTTCTTATTTAAAAGACCTTTGCAGCTAGGGAAAACATAAAATGCTCCATTAGGTTGTAGGCAACTAATTCCTTTAATGCTATTTAAACTTTTTACTACAAAGTCTCTTCTTTCCTTAAATGCATTTGATCTTTTTTTAATAAAACTTTGATTTCCATTCAATGCCTCAACAGCAGCTGCTTGACTTATTGATGAAGGGTTTGAGGTCGATTGAGATTGAATTTTACCAATAGCTTTAATTATATCTTTTGGTCCTGCTGCATATCCTATTCTCCATCCTGTCATCGCATAAGATTTACTAACGCCATTCATTGTAAGCGTTCTTTCTTTTAATTTTGAAATTTGGGCAATAGTAAAAAAATTAAAATTATCATATTTAACATGTTCATAAATATCATCGCTTAAGATATAAACTTTTTTATTTCTAACTAAAACTTTGGCTAAGTTTTGAATTTCTTTTTTTGTATATCCTGCTCCAGTAGGGTTTGATGGCGAGTTTAAGATTACCCATTTTGTTTTTTTTGAAATTGCTTTTTTAAGTTTTTTTGCAGTAAGTTTAAAACCTTCTTGTTCGGTACATTTTACAATTTTTGGTTTTCCTCCAGCTAAAAGAACCATGTCTGGATAGGAAACCCAAAATGGTGCTGGAATAATAACTTCATCACCTTTATTTAAGGTTGCCATAAAAGTATTGTAGAGAACTTGTTTTCCTCCAGTTCCTACAGTTATTTGATCAGTTGAATAATTAAGATTATTTTCTCTTTTGAATTTTCTAACAACAGCTTTTTTTAATGCTGGAGTTCCATCCACTGCTGTGTATTTAGTGTCTCCTTTTTTAATGGCTTTAATGGCTGCATTTTTAATATTATTTGGAGTGTCAAAATCTGGTTCACCTGCACCAAGGCCAATTACATCATTTCCTGCTGCTCTTAATTCTCTGGCCTTTTGAGTAACAGCGATAGTTGGTGATGGTTTAATCCTCTTTAAACTGTCTGATATTATGCTCATTGAAATATAATTTAATTCTACTACTTTCTTAATATATGGAAAATACTTATCAAGATTTAATTACAGATATTCAGAGTAAAAATCCAAAAATCAGTGGAAAACTTGAAGGTGGAAAAAAATTCAAAATTAAATCAGATTTTAAACCAGCAGGAGATCAGCCAGAAGCTATCAAAAAATTAGTAAATGGAGCTAATAAAGAGGCATTTAATCAAGTTCTACTTGGAGTTACAGGTTCTGGAAAAACATTTACAATGGCAAAAGTTATTGAGGCCACAAATAGACCAGCTTTAATTTTAGCCCCCAATAAGACTCTGGCTGCCCAACTTTATGGTGAGATGAAAAATTTTTTTCCAGATAACGCGGTGGAATACTTTGTTTCTTACTATGATTATTACACTCCAGAAGCGTACGTACCTAGATCAGATACCTATATTGAAAAAGAAGCATCTATTAATGAACAAATAGATCGAATGAGACATTCAGCAACAAGATCTCTTCTTGAAAGAGATGATGTTTTAATAGTTGCGAGTGTATCATGTATATATGGTTTAGGCTCAGTTGAAGCTTATAGTAAAATGACTTTAACCCTTCAAAAAAATTACGAATATAATAGAGAACAAATAATTAAATCTTTGGTAGCACTTCAATATAAGCGTAATGATCAAAATTTTTATAGAGGTACTTTTAGAGCTCGAGGCGAATATTTAGAAATTTTTCCATCCCATCTAGAGGATAGAGCTTGGAGATTAAGTTTATTTGGAGATAAACTTGAAAAAATAGAGGAATTTGACCCTCTAACTGGAGACCAGGTTAGAGAATTGAGTTTAGTAAAAGTTTATGCAAATAGCCATTACATCACTCCTAAACCAACTATTGAGCAGGCAGTTATAAATATAAAAAAGGAATTAGAAATTACATTGAAAAAACATAAAGCTGAAAATAAGTTACTTGAAGCACAAAGATTAGAGGAAAGAACTAAATTTGATCTTGAAATGATAGAGGCAACTGGATCTTGTGCAGGAATAGAAAATTATTCTAGATTTTTATCTGGAAGAAAACCAGGTGAACCACCCCCTACTCTTTTCGAATACTTTCCAGACAACACCTTAATTTTTGTTGATGAATGCCACGTTACTGTTCCACAGCTAAACGGAATGTACAAAGGTGATAGATCAAGAAAGAGTACTTTAGCAGAATATGGATTTAGACTTCCTTCATGTATGGATAACAGACCATTAAAATTTGAGGAATGGGATTTAATGAGAACTCAAACAGTATTTGTTTCAGCTACACCCGGTCCATGGGAATTAGAACAAACTAAAGGAAAATATATTGATCAAGTAATTAGACCCACTGGATTAATTGATCCGCCAGTTGAAATAAGACCTGCAAAAAACCAAGTAGACGATCTAATGCATGAGTGCAAAAAAGTAATCGAAAATAATCATAGAGTTTTAGTAACTACCCTAACAAAAAAGATGGCTGAAGATTTAACAGAATACCTTCATGAGAATGGTGTCAAAGTAAGATACCTTCATTCAGACATAGATACTCTTGAAAGAATTGAAATTATGAGAGACTTAAGAATGGGAG
>CACHOW010000004.1 GCA_902581695.1 uncultured Pelagibacteraceae bacterium
CAGTTGCTCAAAACGAAATCACTGGAGGAACTGTTTCTCCTAGTTACATATCACCAATACAAGGTTTACAAAGACTTCAAAGAATTATGGATGAGTATGTAGGAGGAATTGCTACTAACTATATGACCAATGATAATATGCTTAAAAGAGGATTGGAATTATTAGCTTGGCTAGAGGAAGATTTAGAAAAAGTAGGTGCAGAGGATTATCATCAGTTAATGAGAGCTTGGGAGCTTAAACATAGAGCTTTAACCTCACAATGTGTAACTGAACACACCCTATTTAGAGAAGAAACACGTTGGCCAGGGTATTATTATAGAGGAGATCATATGAAACTTGATGATGATAATTGGCATTGTCTAACTGTTTCTAGAAGAGATCCAAAAACTGGCAAATTCTCTATGGAAAAGGTACCCGTGTCACATTGTAGATGAGAATGAGAAGAAGAAAGCCTCTTAAAACATATCAAATAAGTAAAAATCTATGGACCTTTTAGCTAAAACTGATGAGGAAATATTTAAAATAGGCAAACCATTTTGGGAAAATTTAGTTAGATCTTCAAACCTTAAAGATTATGGTGGGTTTACCAGAGATTTTTCGACACAAATGCTTTTTGGAGCAAATGAGGTCGAACTTGGAAAACAGTGGGCTAATAATAAGATAATTACCAATTTAGATGAAACTTACGAGCCTTTTGGCACATTAAAAAGAGGCGATCACATCACTGTCCTTATTAAACAGACAAATAAAGAAATTCCAGGAGAGTTTCTAGGCAGATTAGTTCTTGGGGTTGAGGATGGTGAAGTGAAGGTTTTTGGAGCAACAATTTACTAATTTAATTAATTGATAAAATATCAATTATAGTTTGACAATTTTTTTACTGGGTGTATTGAGAAATATAGATGCACTTTCCTAATATAAAAATTCCCCAAAAAATTAAAGATAACAAAACCAAATTTATTAAGACTGGGATTATTTCAGCAATAGGTGCTTGTTGGGGAGTGATCTTAGTTGGAACATTTGTAACTTTTAATTAAGTTATATTAATAGTTTTTTTATTTAAAGATGGACGTTTTTTTACCTATAGCTCAAGTATTTGTTAATCCTATTGAAATACTTTTGTTAAGTGCAATAGTTGGTGTTCTCTCAGGTTTATTTGGTGTCGGAGGTGGTTTTCTAATGACACCTTTTTTAATTTTTATGGGTGTTCCCCCAGCATATGCAGTTGCAAATGAAGCAAATAATATTTTAGCTACTTCTGTATCAGGATCTACAACTCATTATTTAAAAAATACTTTAGATTATAAGATGGGTTTAATGATTGTAATTGGTGGTTCTATAGGAACTGCCTTAGGAATTTATACTTTTACATATTTTCAAGATATTGGAAAAATAGACACCGTTATTTCTTTAGCTTATATGTACATATTAGCAATTATTGGCACATTAATGCTTGTAGAAAGTCTTGGAGAAATTGATAAAGCAAAAAAAAATATTGTAGAAAGAAAAAAATTGCACGTTCATTATTGGATACATGGCCTTCCTTTAAGAATGAGATTTCCAAAGTCAAAATTATATGAAAGTGTATTTACTCCAATCATAATAGGACTGGCAGTTGGATTTATCGCTGCAATAATGGGGATAGGTGGTGCTTTCATTTTAGTACCAGCTATGATCTATATTATTAAAATGCCAACAAGATTGGTTCCGGGCACTTCTTTATTTGTAACAATTTTTGTAAGTGTGATTGTTACTTTTTTACATTCTATTAACTATGGTTCTATTGACTTAATGTTAGTTGTTATGCTGGTAGTTGGATCAATAGTTGGTGTTCAAGTTGGTCAAAAACTTGGAGAACAAATTGATAGCTCAGGATTAAAAGCTTTGTTAGCAATTTTATTATTAGTTGTTGGAATAGTCATAGCTTATGACACCTTCTTTGCTGAAGACATAAAAAAAGAAATACTTAATGGAACATCGCAAGATTTGAATTTTTTCTCAAAGTTTATAAAAGGATTTTCAGAGGATATGCCATTTTTTTATGGATTATTTTCAATCTTATTTGCTGTTATTTTAGGAATTGCTGCGGCATTTATAAGAAGATCGATTTCAAAATTTAGAAAAAAATATTTTAATAAAACTATAAAACAGTCTAAATAAAAAATTTTAAATAAATTTCTATTGTTGATATAGAAATTATTCCAACAGTTAACATAGCTACAAAACCAACAATAAACGGCTTATAACCCATATTTCTAATATCTTTTAAATTAGTTGAAAGACCTATTGCAGCCATAGCCATCGTTAAAAAAATTTTAGATGATATTTGAATAAATTCTATTGTTTTTATCCAGCTATCTTCATTGTAAGTTGCAAAAATTTGATCCCCTATATTTCTTAAAATAATCATCCCAATAAAACCTAAAACAAAATATGGAAAAATATTTAAAATCGAATAATTTCTCTCTTTTCTTTGTCCTCTGTTGTATAAAAATGCAAACAAAGGGATCATAATAATTAAAAAAGTATTTCTAATAAGTTTAGTTACAGTTGCGATATTTAAAGTCTCCGGACTATTAAATTGTTGATCATAAATAAGACCTGCAGCAGCAACTTGTGAGGTCTCATGAATCGAGGTTCCTAAAAAAAGACCTATAAATAAAGAGTTTCCTTCAAAATAAAAATTTGCAAAATATGGGTATATCAACATAGACAATATTCCAAAAAGAGTAATATTTGCTATTGCATAAGATACTTCATTTTTATTAGCTTTTATTACAGGAGCGGTAGCCATAATCGCTGTAGTTCCACAAACAGTGCTTCCAATTGATATTAAGTAAGCCATTCTAGTTGGAATCTTCAGTTTTTTAATTAAAAGTTTAATGACTATAAGAATACTTATTATACAAATAATAATCAGTGGAATTGCAATCTTACCAAAATCTAAAAATTCAAATGGTTTTAATTGAATCCCAAGACAAATAATGCCTAGTTTCAAAATATAATCTCGTGAAAAATCTAAACCTTTTTGAAAACTTTCTCTTATACTGAAAAAATTTCCAAAAAAAATTCCAAGAAGTATTGATATCATTGCAGTTGATATAGGACTCTTGTCATATCCTAAAATTTCGATACCAATTATATTATTAAATCCTTGGGAGAGGGTATAAAGTACAAAAGCGAGAACAATACCTGGTAAAAGAACCAAATAATTTTTGTAAAACATGATTTGAGTGGCTAATTAAGCACTTCTGTAAAGTTTAGTCATAACAAATTCTTTATGACCAAGAGCTTCTGCACACGTTAATCTTCCATTTGCAACTCTTAAAGTTGTTTCTATCAGCCTATCTCCTGCTTCAGATAAGTTCATTTCTCTTGAAAGAATTTTTGATACATCACAATCAATGTGTTCACCCATTCCTTTAACAGTTAAAGGATTAGCTGTTAATTTAACAACTGGCTCAATTGGATTGCCAACAATGTTTCCTTGTCCTGTTGGAAATAAATGAATATTAAATCCCGCAGCAGCTTGTAGTGTTACACACTCAGCTGCAGCCGATGATGTATCCATAAAATATAAACCTTTACCTTTTTTTGGTTCTTCAGCTGGTTCTAAAACATCCACAAATTTACAATTACCAATTTTTTGAAAATTGCCAAATGCCTTTTCTTCAATTGTAGTTAAACCACCGGCAATATTACCTGCAGTTGGTTGACTTTCAGATAAATCATCAGTTGCTTCTTTTAAAATAAAGTCGTTATACGCACTCCAAGTTTTCATAAATTTATCAGAAGCCTCTTTAGTTGCTCCCCTTGTTGCACAAACTTTTTCAGCTCCTGTAAGCTCAGATGTTTCACCAAAACATAAATGTACACCTAATGGCTCAAGTTTATCCATTAAATTTCCAACTGTTGGATTAGACGCTAAACCAGATGTGGTGTCTGACTCACCACACTTAACAGAAATCCATAAATCACTTATAGGACACTCTTCTCTTTGTTTTTCAGATGCCCACATAACAAATTCTTGAGCTTTTTTAGAAGCTTTCATTACTGTTCCAATATCACCGGTACGCTCAATATGAAAACCTTCGACTGGTTTTCCAGTCTTTGCTATTCCATCAACAATCTTTTTAGTCCACTTGGGTTCAATTCCAATTACAATTACAGCAGCAACATTTGGATTACTGCCTGTCCCTATCATAGTTCTAAAGTGTAACTCCAAGTCAGCCCCAAACTGAAGTCTGCCATATGAGTGAGGAAGTGCAATCGTGCCTTTGATATTGTTCGATACTGCCTCGGCACAAGCATTTGAAATATCATCTACTGGAAGAATAATTACATGATTTCTTGTTCCTGATCTTCCATTTTCTCTTTTATAACCTAAAAAACTCTTTGGAATTTCCATATTACCACTTTTTTGTTTTCACGTTATGAACATGAACATGTTCACCTTTTTTTATAGATTTAATAACTTTTCCAATATCATGACCATATTTAAGAATTGTATCTCCTTCTTTTAGATCAACCATAGCAATTTTGTGCCCTAGTGGAATTTCAGCTACTGATTGAATATTAACAGAGTCATCATTTTCCATAATCCAACAATTGCATTCTTGTTTTGGAGTGATTTTTTCAACAACTACAACACCCACGTTGTCTTTTTGGTCGTGAATAATGATATCTGTAGCCATAAATATAGTGTCGATTTGTTTGTTTGAAATTTCGAAAAACTTATATATTAATCGCAAAAATTAACAATTAATTTTTTATAAAATTATTACACTTACTAGTTTAGAAAGGTTCTACAAATGGCAAAAATGACAACAGAAGAAGCTTTTGTAAAAGTTTTACAAATGCACGGTATAGAACATGCGTTTGGAATTATTGGATCAGCATTTATGCCAATCTCAGATATTTTTCCTGATGCGGGAATTACTTTTTGGGATGTTGCTCATGAAACTAATGGTGGATTAATCGCTGATGGTTACACAAGATCCACTGGAAAGATGTCAATGGTCATTGCTCAAAATGGTCCTGGTATTACAGGATTGGTAACACCAATTAAAACTGCATATTGGAATCATACACCTTTATTACTAGTAACACCCCAGGCAGCTAATAAAACTATGGGTCAAGGAGGTTTTCAAGAAGTTGAACAAATGAACCTATTTAAAGATATGGTTTGTTATCAAGAAGAAGTGAGAGACCCATCTAGGATGGCAGAAGTTTTAAATAGAGTTATTGAAAAAGCAATTAGAGGTTCGGCGCCAGCTCAAATAAATGTTCCAAGAGATTATTGGACACAAGTAATTGATATTGAACTCCCACCAATAGTCAGACTAGAAAGACAAGGAGGCGGAGCAGAAGCAATTTCAAAAGCAGCAGACCTTTTATCAAATGCGAAGTTTCCAGTTATTTTATCAGGAGCTGGAGTTGTGATAGGTGGAGCCATTGAAGAAACAAAAAAGCTTGCAGAAAAATTAGACTCACCAGTATGTTCCGGTTATCAACACAATGATAGTTTTCCAGGAAGTCATCCTTTAGCTGTTGGCCCATTAGGATATAATGGATCAAAAGCTGCAATGGAATTAATTTCAAAAGCAGATGTAGTTTTAGCTTTAGGAACAAGATTAAATCCATTTTCAACATTACCAGGTTATGGAATTGATTATTGGCCTAAAAATGCAAATATTATCCAAGTTGACATAAATCCAGATAGAATTGGACTAACAAAAAAAGTAACAGTGGGTATTAGCGGTGATGCAAAGTTAGTTGCTCAACAAATTTTAGAGAAATTATCTACTAGCGCAGGTGACACTGATAGACAAAAAAGAAAAGATTTTATTCATCAAACTAAATCTGCATGGTTACAAAAACTATCAAGTCTTGATCATGAAGATGATGATGAGGGTACAGTTTGGAATAAAGAAGCAAGAGAAAGAGATGCTGATAGAATGTCTCCAAGACAAGCTTGGAGAGCAATCCAAGTGGGTATGCCAGAAGACGTTATAATCTCAAGTGACATTGGTAATAATTGTGCAATCGGTAATGCATATCCAACATTTGAAAAACCTAGAAAATACTTAGCTCCAGGTTTATTTGGTCCTTGTGGTTATGGTTTTCCATCAATTTTAGGAGCTAAAATTGGATGTCCTGATACACCAGTAATTGGTTTTGCTGGTGATGGTGCATTTGGAATTAGTATGAATGAAATGAGCTCATGTGCTCGTGAAGAATGGCCCGCTATCACAATGGTTATTTTTAGAAATTATCAGTGGGGTGCGGAAAAAAGAAATACTACACTTTGGTTTGATAATAATTTTATTGGAACAGAATTAGATCCTGAATTAAGTTATGCAAAAGTAGCTGATGCTTGTGGTCTTAAAGGTGTAACAGTTAAATCCATGGAAGAAACAACCTCAGCTATTAAACAATCTTGCGAAGATCAAAAAAAAGGAATTACAACTTTTATTGAGGTCATTCTAAACCAAGAACTTGGTGAGCCCTTCAGAAGAGATGCAATGAAAAAACCTGTTAAAGTGGCTGGGATTAAAAAAGAAGACATGAAAAAACAACCTTCTTTAAATTCTTAAGAACTTTAAAATATAACTCATTTAGCGTAGTCTTTCTTCATGAATAAAATTCTATCTTATTCGATTATTTTATTAATTTTATTTGCATGGTGGTCTTCCTTAACGATTGGTCTATCCTCAGATGAATATTTCCATCATATTAATGGCCTTGTAAGATATAAATTTTTAATTTCTTTAGGCGAGATACAAAAATTTGAGTTTAGAAATAATCAATTTTATCCAGGCCTATATGACACAATTTCTTATGGATTAGGACAAATAGTTTTTTTAATTAATAAGAAACTCTATGCAAACAACATAGATGTTATAATGCATTTTGTTAATATATCATTTTCAACTTTAAGTATTTTAGGTCTTTATCTATTAACTCAAAGATTGTTTGATAAAAAGATTGCATTAATCACGTCTTTACTCACTTTACTTAATCCTTTTTTCTTTGGACATATGGGAATGAATTCAAAAGATGTTATCGTTTTTTTTGCTTTTATTTGGTCTTGTTATTATTTTTATCGTTATTGTACAGAAGACAAAGGATTTTTTAAAAACCTTATTTTATTTTCTTTATTTTTTGGTTTTGGCTGCGGTGTAAGACTAACTTTTGTTGTTGTTATTTTTCCTGTAATTATTTTAGGTCTATTTTATCTCTTCAGAAAGTATAGATCTAATTATTTGTATTTAGCTAAAAGATTAATTTTACACATACCAACAGTTTTTTTTATATCAGTAATCTTAGTTATTTTATGTTGGCCACATATAATGGTAGAAATAAATAAAGGTAATTTTTTTGAATTTATATCCTTAGTTATAAAAAATACGATTAATTGGAATGATGGTCCTAAGATAGGATTGTTAAACGGAGATTTTTACGAGGTTTTTAATACACCCAAAAGCTATTTTTTAACCGTTGTAGTTTATAGATTACCTTTTTATTTCTCTTTGTTAATTATTGCGTCCTATTTTTTATTTTTTTTAAAAAAACTTGACATAGGAAATGAAATTAAAAACTATAATCAAAAGTTTTTCTCAGTGAATTTAATTGCTTTTTTTCCAGTTTTTTTAGCACTCATCTTAGGAGTAAATATCTATGATAATTTAAGATTATTCTTATTTATAATTCCACTTTTTTGTATAATCGCAGCATTATCTTTAGATTATTTATTTAAAACTTTTAAAGAATCTTTATCAACAAAGATAGGTTTAGTTACTATTTTAATATTATTTTCATTATCTTTCTACAGATTCATCATTCTTACTCCATATCAATATACTTATGTTAATTACAGTTATCCGTCATTAGGTAAAAGTGTGGAAAAATTTGAACAAGATTACTGGGGTACGTCTTACAAAGAACTTGTTAATAACTTAGGAAATAAATTCTCAAAAGAAGAAATTCAAAGATTTAAAATCGCTGATTGTTACGGTGGTGATAGTACATTGTTATATTATTTAAATAAAAATTTTGGTGTTAAAAGATTATATAACATTGACGAACGACCCCTAAGAGCAACCCATATCGTTTTAACTAATAGAGCATTTTTAAATGCAATAAATAATCCAAGTGTTAAGGATTTGGTTAATGAAAAAGGCATCATACTCTTATCAGATATGGAGAAAGTTGTAAGATCCCCAAATGTAAAAACTACTTGCTTTACTCAATATTCAGGAAAAGATGAAGTTGTAGTCTTTAGAGATGGAGCAGCTTTATCTTCTTTAAGAAAATTAGATTAAGAGGTTCGTTCTGTTGCCAGGTGTCCTTAAACTATAATTATTTATTTCCAACTCGAGTCAACAAACCACCAACAACTATTAATACAATAGGAGTAAATGATGATAATGGTCCCATAAACCCTGTTAGATTTATGTTTCCAAAATTTCCCAATAAGAAATCTGCTGCGCCAAGTGCTATTAATATGTAACCAAGTATTTGCATAAATGTACTTTATTTTGTTACAGGTGTACCATCAAGATAATAATTATTTTGATCCAGAACACTTGTGTGCCAGTTACTTTTGCAATGTTGACATTCTACAAAAGGTTGAGATTTTTCACCTGCTGGAATTAAAGGAATGAAAAAAAGTCTAAAGTAGTCCTTACTTGTTTTGACTAAATATCTTTTTATGAAATTACAATTTGGGCAAATAAATTTGCCTTCTGCTTCTGTAAAATATTTCGGTCCATTTCCAAAAATAATAATCATATATAAGGGGCATTCTGTTTCACCCTATAATTTAAATACTAACAGAAAATAAAGACTTTTTGAAACACTTCAATGTATTCTTCAATGTAAGTTTCTCATATTTGGCAGAAACCTTGTTTCTCGACTTCATTGTTATAAGGAGGTAAATTTAGAAAATGTTAAAGATAGCATTAATACTAATTTATTTACTATTTAGTTCATCAACAGTTTTTGCAAATAAAATTGATTGGAAAAAGTGTTTAGGTGAAAATGATACTTCATCATCTTATTCAGCAAAACCTGCTTATTGTTATGGAATTGACTTAAAGTTACGTTCAGAAAAAGAAATAAAAATATTTATTTATAATCAAAATAATCAAGAAAAATTAGAAAATGATCAAAAAAAAGAATTACCAAAATTATTTGATAAAAATAACAAATTAATCAAAGATCTAATTAAATATAAAGAATATATTAAAGTAGTTGAGGAAGATTTTTCAAAAGAATTTAAATATAAAAAAAAAATTTATAAAAAAAAATTTCGCTATGACTACACTTTGGTCGGTACACCTAAAAAAAAATATATTGATGCTTTCAAAAAATCTATGAATATAAGCAATCAAGAGATGGTTATTACTCTTAGACCTGGTACTAGACAATGGAAAGGTGATAAAAAAAATCGAACAGAAAGAGCAGAATGGGGATTTTATATAATCAATCCTTTAACTAAATTAATTAATAAAGATAAATTCATCAGGATTGCATTTGATTTTAAATTACCAAAAAATAGTAAAGATTTATTTAAAAACAAAAGAACCATGATTTTTCAAGCAAAACATGATGGGAACAACAATAACAATATGCCCGGATGGAGTCCTGCATTTGCTTTTTATGTTCAAAAAGGAGGTTCGGCAACTTGTGTTGATTATAACAATCAGAGAGATAATATTAATGATCAAATTTATAATAATACTCCTATAAGGATTACAAATATTTATGATGGAAATTGGCATAGAGTAGTTTTTCTAATTAAGTACGGTAATGGAAAAAAAGAGGGGCATTGTTCAGTAAAAATAAATGATGAACTTATATTTTCAAAAGTATTTTACGATAACGATTTACTGCCAAAAGATAATATATTGACTAGATTTGGTGTTTATCGTGATGAGTATGATAAAATTCAGGAAGTTACTTTTGATAATATTGAAGTTGGTTATTACAAATAATTGTTATAGACGCACATGCGTGTATAACGGTTAAATGTTGGTTAATCACTTCAATGTAACTTCAATGCAAACTTCAATGTAAGTTCCTTTTGGAAATTGACTGGGGACAACGGAAACCTTTGGAAAGGGGCGTTCTGTATCCGGGTTCCTTTATTTACTTACTATAGTTAACACCAAATAAGTGAAGAGTGTATGCTCTAAGTGTATGCTCTTTTTGTTAAAATCTGCTATAGTGTGATTATGAAAAAAATATTTTTTTTTATCTTTTTTATTTTATTTTTTAGCACTAGTGTTATTGCAGATTGGACTTTCATCGCATCAGGTGGTAATGGGGCAATAAAAATTTATATTGATAAAAAAACAATAAGATCCAATGGAAACACCGTAGTTTGGTGGCAACTCGATTCATATAAAGAAAAAATACCAGGTAGTGATTTAACTATCTTTTCAAACATTGCTAAAACCGAAGGTGATTGTCTTAGAGATGGGAGAAAAGATTTATATATTGCGTACTATGATCAAAAAATGGGAAAAGGTAATAAAGTATTAGAAGATACAAATCCATCAAAAGAGTGGGTTTATAACGAACCTGGTGAAGTTTATTATAATACTTTAAGATTTGTGTGTGATAATAAATAGTTCTATTTAATTAGTAGGGGGCGTTCTGTTGCCAGGTGCCCCGAACTTTGTACCATTATTCGTGAATAATTTGAATTGAAAAGATAGAATTTTAAAGAGTATTCCGTCCATATTCCGTCCAGAGTTTTTGTGTTAGCTTATTTATTATGAAAGAAAAATGGACAAAAGAAATCGTACTTAAAGACGCAAAAAAATATAATTCAAAATCAGAATGGGCGAAGAACTCAAATAGTTCATATAATTCTGCGAGAAAAAATGGTTGGTTTGCAAAAGCAACTAGTCACATGGATAGACCAGACATGACGAGAAAATGGACAAAACAAAATGTTATAAAAAATGCAAAAAAATTTAAAACAATAAAAGAATGGACCAATAATTTTAGTGGAGCTTATGATGCAGCATTTAACAAAGGTTGGTTGAGGGAAGCAACAGCTCATATGGTTAGACCAGCCTGGAAAGGATTAAGAATTTGGACAAAAGAAAAAATCCTTGATGATGCTAAGAAATTTAAACATAGAGTTAGATGGGGTGAAAAGAGTGGAGGAGCATATGCTGCAGCACAAAGAATGGGTATTTTAAAATTAGCCACTAAACATATGATAAGACCAAGTACCAAGGGAGTTAATTTAGGTCGAAGAAGTCCAGCTAAATGGACTGATGAGCTTTTAAAAAATTCAGCCTCTAAATATAAAACTGTTAAAGAATGGCGAACTAAAGAAGAAAGTGCTTATGCTACTGCATCAGCAAGAGGACTTTTAAAAGAACTCACAAAACGAATGATAAAAATTGGAGAGAAAGGATACTGGACAAAAGAAAAAGTTAAACATTCTGTGCTAAAATATAAAACAAAGGTTGAATGGATAACTAATGATCCAGCTGCATATAGGGCATGTTTAAAAAATAGTTGGATTGATGAACTAACTAATCACATGACACCAATTGGAAATAAAAAAATGCGTTGTGTTTATAGCATTTCAGTTGTTGGAAAAAAAATAATTTATATAGGGTTAACAGGTTATTTTGAAAGAAGAATGAGAGACCATTTTGAAACTAAAAGAATAACAAAATTGATTAAAGAACATGGCAAAAATTCAATAATAACCAAACAATTAACAAAATATATTTTAGCAGATGAAGCTATCAAAATTGAAGACAAATTAATTAATCACTATAGAAAAAAGAAATATATTGTCCTCAACCGCGCTAAAGCAGGAAGTCTTGGAGGAACAACCATTAAATGGACAAAAGAAAAAATTTTAATTGAAGCTAAAAAATATCAAACAATAAAAGATTGGTTAAAGAAAGATAAACTAAGCTACTCTGCAGCTTGGTCGATGAATATTCTAAATCAGGCCACAAAACACATGACCAGATTATGGGAAAAAAAATGGACAGATGAAAAAGTTATTAAAACTGCCTTAAAGTTTAAATCTTTTAAAACTTGGGTAGAAAAAGATAAAAAATCTTATGCGGCAGCTAGAGCTAGAAAATTGTTAAATGACCCTAGAATAACTAAACATCTTATAAAAATTTCAGGATTGCCAATATATAAATGGACAAAAGATAAAGTATTAAAAGACTCAAAAAAATACAATTCAAGATCAGAATGGAAAAAAAATTCTCCTGCAGCATATAGAGGCGCAAGAGAAAGAGGATATTTTTTAAAAGCTGTTGCACATATGAAGAAGCCTCCGCTACACGGAATTTGGACAAAGGAAAATATTATTAAAAATGCAAAAGCATTTAAATCTATAAAAGAATGGATGAAAAAGGAACCAGGTGCATATGGAGCTGCTCAAAAGAAAAAGCTTCTTAAAAAAGCCACTCAACATATGAAAAGATTATGGGAAAAAAAGTGGGATAAAAAAACTGTTATGAAAAGCGCAAGAAAATTTAAATTATCTTCTCGATGGAAAGATACTTATCCCAGTGCCCCTGCTGCTGCTAGACGTTTAGGTATCTACAAACAAGCAACCAAGCATATGACTGATGGAAGATTCAAATAATTCCGTCCACAGGCCGACTCATAAGGTTGCATTTTGAAATTAATATTGAGAACACTAACTAATTAGAAAAAAGTTAGGGGCGTTCTGTTGCCAGGTGTCCTATCATAAATTCATATCAGGCCAGTCTTTATCATTATATTTCTTAAGTTCTCTTTCGGTAAAAGGTCTAAATAGCACCCAACCAACAACAATTACTAAAGTTAAAAGGATTAATGTTTTCATCTTTTATCTAATTATTGCTTTTACAGATCCAATTTTATCAACTTTACCTGTGTAAAGGCCTTTACTTTTTATTGGGACTACACCAACCGAGGAACCAGTAAAAACCCAAAAATCTTTACTTAAGTTTATTTTATCTTTTTTTACTTTATTTAAAACAAATCTTAATGAGTTTAACGGATTAATATAAACTGTATTGGTATTTCCATCTACACTTTGGTTTACTTTTTTGTTAGAAATATTTGTTTTTAAGTTACCTATATTAATTTTTTTATATTTTTTAATTGATCCTACTAAAAATTTTACATTAGCACCAAAATCACTACATAAGTCGCCAAATGAGGTAATACCTTTTTTTCTTTGTCTATAACCAACAACTTCAATGCAAGGGGCCATATGTGAAATATATTTAGATATATTTTTCATGGTAATTGATCTTTTAGATGAAAAAAATTTTTTTTTAATTTTGTAGCAAACTTCAAGCTCAATACCTAAAGTTGCTTTATTGATTTTTACACTTTTACCACTTTTTAAAAGATTTCTTTCATACACTGATGCGTAAAAAGGTTCTTTTTCCTTTAATTTCTTAATTAAAGGAATTCCTGTGCCAGCTGCTTTAAAACCAATTACTGGGAGTTTTATTTTACTTTCACAAAGTTTCCTTAATTTTTGTGCTTCCTTAATTTTCTTTGTAAACTTCGATGGAATTGGAGCAATAATTTTATTTTTAAGAAATGCTTTTACAAGTTTATCAGAAGTTTTTTCAATTAATTTTTTCATAAAGCCGAGTTTAGCAATGACATTGGATCAAGTCTAGTTTGAAACCAATTTACTCTAAAATCCAAATGTGGACCTGTTGACCTACCGGTTGAACCTACTGTTCCTATGATATCTCCTTGATTTATTTGATCACCCACTGAAACCATAACATTTTCCAAATGTGAATATATTGTTGAAATTCCGTGACCATGATCCATGATAATAGTTCCACCAGTATAATATAGATCATCTTCTGCCATCGTCACTGTCCCTGAAGCTGATGATTTAATCATAGTTCCTTTTTTAGCGGCAATATCAATTCCATAGTGGGGCCATTTAGGTTTACCATTCAAAATTCTCTGACTTCCATAAACACCACTGATGATCCCTTCAACTGGCATAATAAACTGATCTTTAAAGAAAGGTAAATTTGAATTTATTGCTCTTGCCTCACCAATTTTATTATTTTCCTCCTTAATTCTTTTATATACAGATTCAGGAGGTGTAACCTTGCTTTCTTCTAACCCATCTATTCTTTGGATATTATATTTTCTTTTTAAAACCTTCTTTATTATCTTTTCTTTTTTTTCATCCTTAATTTTTGTTATGACTAAATCAAATTTTCTATCTCTATCTATTCCAAATACAAAATACCCATCTTGAGAAACTTTAACTTCTTTTTTATCAATCATAATTTTTGATGATGAGTCAGTAATACCAACAATATAATGACCTTGTAAGAACTTACCTTTGAATTCAACTGCATTTAAATGAGTGTTTGTAAAAAAAACTAATAAAATGAATAATCGATTAATTATTTTGCAGTCCATCCACCATCAACCAATAACGAAGTTCCAGTAATCATTGAAGCCGCGTCTGATGCAAGAAAAACTGCTGCTGTTGCAACATCAGATAATTCTGCAAATCTTCCAAGCGGTATATTTCCCAAAACTTCTCTTTTGAATTTTTTACTTTTTAAAAACTTACTAGTCATAGGTGTGACTACAAATGTGGGGCAAACGGTATTAACTCTTATATTATATTTGGCAAGATCTATAGACATGCCTTTAGTAAGACCTTCTAAACCAAACTTTGTCATATTGTATACACTCCTTATTGGTCCACCAACGTGTCCCATTTGGGACGACATATTAACAATAGAGCCACCAATTTTTTTTCTATTTTTAAGCTTTATCATTTTTAACGCACATAGCTGCGCTAGATTAAAAGTTGCCATAGTATTAATCTTTACAAGATATTCCATATCTTTGGTTTTAACTTTTGTGAAATGCTCTGGGATGTTATTTCCAGCATTATTTATTAAGATATCTATTTTAGATTGTTTATTTATAATTTCTTTAATTTTAATATAATTTGTGATGTCGCAAACGTAGGATTTACTTTTTGATTTAAATTTTTTTATCTTGCTAGAAACCTCATCCAAATCTTTTTTAGTTCTACTAATTATGATTAGATTTGCTCCAGCCTCTGCCAAAGCTATTGCACACGCTCTTCCAAGACCTTTTCCAGCACCTGTAACTACAGCAGTTTTATTTTTAAGATTATATTTTTTTAAGAACATTACAAAAATAATATTTTAATATCCGTATAAATCAACTCAATAGCAACAAGAAGTATTGCTAATAAACCAGCCCAAGCAATCCATTTGTATTTTTTAATCCAATTAGATATTAATGTTGCTGCTGTAGCCATTAAAATTATTGACAAAATAAGACCGAAAACTAACAAACCATAATGGTCTCCTGCTGCACCAGCAACACCTAAAACATTATCTAAACTCATTGTAAAATCTGCCAACAAAATTGTCCAAATAGCTTTTAAAAAACTTGAATTATCAACTTTAATGTTGTCTTCGTGATCAACACCTTTAATGACATCTGTATAGAGTTTATAGATTATATACAGAAGAAGTAATCCACCTAATAATCTTAAACCTGTAATTTGTAATAAGTATGCTGTTAATAAAGTTAAAATTATTCTTAATATTACTGCCCCACCAATACCCCAAAAAATAATTTTTTTTCTTTGTTCTAAAGGAAACTTAGATGCAACCATTCCAATAATAATTGCATTGTCTCCAGCCAAAACTAGATCAATTAAAATGATTTGAGTTAAAATAGTTAATTGTTCAGGAGAAAATAAATCAATTGGCATTACTTTCTAGTATCATATCTGCGCCTTTTTCTGCAATCATTATTGTTGGTGCATTAGTGTTACCAGATGTAATATTAGGCATTATAGATGCATCTATAACTCTTAAATTTTGTAAACCATGAACTTTAAGTTCATCGTTGACCACAGAATTTTCATCGTTTCCCATTTTACAAGTACCAACAGGATGGAAAATAGTTTGAGTAAATTTACTTCCTTCTTGAACAAGTTCTTCATCTGATTGAAAATTAGAGCCAGGTCTAAGTTCTTCAGGACTATATTTTTTAAATGTTTCAGTATTGAATACGATATTTCTTACCAATCTTAGTCCATCTGCAGCTACTTTCCTATCATCATCAGTTGATAAATAGTTCATTTTTATTTTTGGTTTTTCTCTACTATCGCTACTTATTATATTAATTTCTCCTCTACTTGTTGGTCTTATGTTTGCGACAGTTGGGGTAAACGCATGAAAATCATGTAATGCTGCACCTCCAAGCTTATCAGTGCTTATAGGCTGAACATGAAATTGTAAATTAGGAGTATCTCTTGATGTATCACTTTTTGCAAACAAACAAAGTTGACTTGCACCCATTGTCATTGGTCCAGACCTATTAAATATAAACTCTAAGCCAATCATCAAATTTCCAAATAAACTATTTATCTTTTTATTTAGTGATTTAATATTTTTAACCTTATAGACAGGTCTAAACATTAGATGGTCTTGCAAATTTTGACCAACACCCTTTAATTCTTTAATCATTTTAATTCCTAAATTTGATAGCTTAGTACCATTACCAACACCGGATGTTTGTAAGATTTGAGTAGACCCAATAGACCCAGCACTTAATAAAATTTCTTTATTTACACCGACTATATTGGTCTCACCGCCTTTCCAAAAAGATACACTTACAGCTTTAGTTCCATCAAAGTTTATTTTTTCTACATGACAATTTGTTTCGATCTTTAAATTTTTTCTTTTTTTAATTGGATTTAAATATCCGACTGCAGCACTACACCTTAGACCGTTTCTTTCAGTAACCTGAAAATAACCACAACCAAAATTATCGCCTTTATTAAAATCATCAATTTTTGGGATTCCCCTTTCTTCAGCTGCATCCATAAATCTTTCTAGTAAATCTAATTTAATTCTTGGATCAGATACGTACAAAGGGCCATCATCACCATGATATTTGTTTTTGCCTCTTTCTTGATTTTCTGATTTAATAAAATATGGAAGAACATCTTTCCAACCCCATCCTTTATTTCCTAATTGTCTCCAAATATTATAATCTTGCTCTTGACCTCTTATATATAACAGACCATTAATTGATGAACTTCCTCCTAAGGTTTTACCTCTAGGGTATGGTATCGATCTATTTGCCATTGTTTCATCTGGCTCTGTTTTATAACACCAGTCTACTTCTGGATTATGCATTGTTTTGTAATATCCAACTGGAATATGTATCCATGGATTATTATCCTTGCCACCTGCTTCAATCAGCAAAACTTTATTTTTTGGATCCTCTGTAAGTCTGTTTGCTAAAACACATCCTGCAGATCCAGCTCCAATAATTATAAAGTCGAAGTTTTCCATTTATAGTTGAATAGTTATTTTATATTTAATTGTTTATACTTAAAATTGCTCAATTGTCACTTGTGTCAGCTTTATTTTTCTGGTTGTATGCTCTCGTTATAATTAACTAACAAGAGGAAAAATAATGAAAAAAATCATTTCAATGTTATTTGCAACTGTTTTAGTACTAGGATTTGTTTCTAATGCTAATGCTGCAAAAACACTAAAATGTCAGACAGTTCTTAACACAAAAGCTGATGAAGTTAAGATGTTAAAGGACTTTACTGATACAGTGACTGAATTAACGAGTGGATCGTTAAAGTTTGAAATACTTCCTGCGGGTGCTGTTGTTGGAGTTAAAGAAACTCTAGATGCAGTTGATAAAGGATTGATCGATTGTGGATTCGCATGGACTCACTATTGGTCAGGTGATCACCCTGCTGCTATGTTATTTGGTTCGCCAGTAGCTGGTGGTGGAGTTGGTATAGACAACTTAGCTTTCTTATCCTGGTTCCAATACGGTGGTGGTAAAGAATTATACGACCAACTTTGGAAAGAAATGGGAAGAGACATCAAAGGATTTATGCTTCAACCAGTCGGACCAGAGGCTTTAGGTTGGTTTCCAAAACCAATTAAAGATATGGCTGACTTTAGAAAATATAAGTTCAGAACTCCTCCAGGGATTCCAGGACAAACTTACAAAGACATTGGTATTGCATCTGTAGCAATGGGTGGTGGAGATATTCTACCAGCTTTAGAAGCAGGTACAATCGATGCTGCTGAATGGTGTTGTCCAAAACCAGATATGGTATTTGGTTTCCAAAAAGTATTAAAGCACTATTACCTACAAGGTTTACACCAAGTAGTTGTTAATGCTGACTTTTACATTACTGGAAAAACTTATAAAGCAATGAGTGCTCATGAGAAAAAATCTCTAGAAGTTGCAGCTAATGCTTCATTAGCTAAATCTTTAAGTTATAGAATCTATGAAAACGGAAAAGCTTTACAACAATTAACTACTAAGCATGGAGTAATATTAGAAGATACTCCATCTGACTACTTTGTAGAATATATGGCAGCTGCAAAAGCTACATTGAATAAAAATGCTGAGAAAAATAAATTTTTCAAAAAAGTATATGATTCAATGAAAGATTTTGCTGATGTTGCTGTTCCATTCTGGAGTGGTGCTCAAATGTCTAATGCGAAGCTAGGAATGGCTCACGCAGCAACATTAAAGTAATCAGTAATTAATCTTTATATTTTAGAGCGGACTTTTGTAGTCCGCTCTAATTTTTTTTTACATAGAATTTATGACTGACGAACCATCAAAATTAGATATTTCAGATGAAATGATTGCCGAAAGGCGAGGTGGTTCAGGTAATATGCCAGATGATATGCCATCATGGATGGCAAAATCTATTATTAATATAGATAAATTTAGCAAATGGGTTGGAAATATAGTTTGCTGGATTTTAATGCCATTAATTTTTGCGATGACTTATGAAGTTCTTGCAAGAAAGTTATTTTTAGCTCCTACTATTTGGGCATATGATATAAGTAGATTTTTGTATGGGGCTCTTTTTATGTTGGGAGCAGGATATGCCCTTTCAAGAGGAGTTCATATTAGAGCTGATTTTTTGTATAGAAATTTTAAAACGAAAACTCAGGGAAAAATAGACTTCTGGTTATATCTTTTATTCTATTTTCCTGGTCTTGTCGTTTTCCTTTATATGACAATTGGATATGTAGGTGAATCTATTCAGAGAGGTGAAAGAGGAATGGATACTACTTGGATGCCATATATGTGGCCGATAAAAACTTGTTTATTAATTGGAATAATATTTTTACTTATTCAAGGAATTTCAGAATTATTTAAAAGCTATTGGGCTGCTAAAAAAGGTGAATGGCCAGGAGAGTCTAAATGATTGCTGAATTTATGGATCCAGCAATATTAGGTTTCATTCTCGTAGGTGTAATGCTTTTTGCAATTTTTGTTGGATTTCCAATATCATTCACATTGATATTTTTAGGATTTGTATTTGGTTACTTAGGTTTTGGAAAATTAGTTTTCTATTTAATGACTCTTCAATTCTCCATGGTAATGACAGAACAAACTCTTGCCGCTGTTCCACTCTTTGTTTTTATGGGGATAATGATGGAGCAAGCTGGATTAATGGAGAGATTATTTTCTGCATTTCAATTAATGTTAGCTAAAGTTAGGGGCTCTTTATACTATGCTGTTTTGTTTGTTTCTGTGATATTCGCAGCTGCCACAGGAATTGTAGGTGCATCAGTAACAATTCTTGGAATAATGGCTGCAAAGTCAATGAATAGATCAGGCTATGATGTCAGACTTGCAGCTGGAACAATAACAGCTGGTGGAACTTTAGGAATTTTAATTCCTCCAAGCATTATGCTTGTAGTTATGGGCCCTATAATGGAAATACCAGTAATTGATTTGTTTGCAGCTGCTATTTTTCCTGGAATTCTTTTAGCAACTTTGTATGCAGCTTACACAACAATTAGATGCATGATTAATCCAAAATTAGGTCCAATTTTACCTGAAGATATGAGAGCAGCAAGTATGAAAGAAGTATGGATAGAATTCTTTTTAGGATTGGTCCCACCTGCTGCATTAGTTTTTGCTGCATTAGGAAGTATCTTATTTGGATTTGCAACCCCAACAGAGGCTGCAGGTTGTGGTGCAATGGGCGCTTTATTACTTTCTTTAGCTTACAAAAAATTAACTTTATCTAAATTACAAGAAGCCTTAGTTAAGACATTAGAAATTACAGCTTTGATAATGGTTTTAGTGGCTGCTTCTAATTTCTTTGGAGCTGTATTTGCTCGATTAGGAACTCCAACATTACTGACTGAGTTTTTATTAGGCTTGGAGATGAATAAGTATTTAATTCTCGCAATGATAATGGTTATGATTTTTTTATTAGGATGGCCATTGGAGTGGGTGCCTATTGTAATGATAATAATACCAATAATTTTACCTTTGGTAGAAGCGCTTGGCTTTAATTTAACTTGGTTTGCAATATTGGTAGCTGTAAACTTACAAACCGCCTGGTTGTCACCTCCAGTAGCACTTTCAGCATATTTTTTAAAAGGTGTAGTGCCTGAATGGGATTTGAAAGATATATATTATGGAATGATGCAGTTTATGGTCTTACAGGTCATAGGTTTGATTCTAATAATTGTATTTCCTCAAATTGCTCTTTGGCTGCCAACTCTCTTATATGGACAGTAATTAATTTAAGTTTTATATTGTACAAGTGAGTCAACAAGAATCAAAAAAAACGCTTATTAATTGGGATTTAGTCTCTGTTAATCCAAATGACAAGAATTGGGATTGGAAAGATTTATTTTACTTTTGGGGAGTAAATATACAAAGTGTAATTGGTTTTTCTTTAATTTCATCTTTATATCTTGTTTATAATTTAAATATATTTATAGTTTTTTTTGGTACATTATTAGGTTCTTTATTAGTTTATTTTTTCTCGAATTGGATAGGAGGACCTTCCCAAAAATTTGGATTACCTTTCGTTGTATTATTAAGATCTTCCCTTGGAGTCAAAGGCGCTAAATATTTAGGATTATTGAGAACTTTTGTGGGAATTTTTATGTTTGGAATTCAAACATATTTTTTATCAAAAGGTTTTGTATATTTAATAAGAGTTTTATTATTTTCATTTGAGCCATCAATTTTAGATAATGATATTTTCTTAATATTTTTTTTAGGTCTTAATATATTAGATTGGATTTCAATTATATTAGCAATCGTAATTCAAGTTTTTCTATTTAGTGTTGGAATGATATTTAATAAAAAATTAATTAAATTTTCAGCAATAACAGTTTATACGGGGATCATTATGTGTTTTTTAATAGTCTTGTTAAATGATGTAAAAATTTCTTCAGCTTCTTTTGTAAACTCTCTTGAATTTCAAAATATATTTAATCAAAAAAATTTAACTCCTTTGTTAACTGTAACAGGTACTGTTTTCGCATATTTCTCAATAGTTATTCTGAGTTTTGGAGATTTTACTCGTTATGTTAAAAATAAGAATGAACTAAAAAAAGGTAATTTAAGTTTATTATTAAATTTAATTATTTTTTCATTTTTAGCTCTATTTATCGTTACTGGAGCTGATGCATTTTTGAACAAAGAACCAGAAAATTTATCTAGAATACTTACAAATCCAACTGATATCATTGGAAAATCAAATAATTTACTTATAACAAGTTTAGTACTAATCTTTATAATTATTGCCTCAGCATCGAGCAATCTAATAGCCAACTTTATTCCCTCTCAATATACTTTAATAAATTTTATTCCATCATCAATATCTTTAAAAAGTGCAAGCTTTATAATAGGATTGTTAGGTTTTTTAGTTGGAATATTTTGGTTAACTTATTTAAGTCAAATTGGAATACTATCTTTAATAGATACATTTGGATCATTTTTTGGACCATTATTTGGACTTATGATTTCAGATTTTTATTTCATTCAAAATGGAAAACTTAATAATAAAGATATTTACTCATTAGAAAAAGATGGAGATTATTATTATTCAGCTGGATGGCATCTTAAAGGAGTTTATTCATTAATTTTAGGTTTTATTTTTGCTGCATCAACTATTTGGAACTCAAGTTTAATATTTTTACAGTCTTTCTCATGGATTATAGGAGCACTTATCACAGCAATTGTATATTATTTATTAGCAAGAGATTAATTTAATGGTCAAAAATGAATATAATTTTAAAAACAGAACTGCCTTAATAACAGGTGGTGCTCAGGGTTTTGGTTTGGATATTGCTAAAAGATTTTTAAACTCAGGTGCTAAAGTGATTATTTGGGATATTGATGCTAAACTTTTAGATATAGTAAAAAAAGATATTAAAAATGAGAATTTAAGCTCTGATATTGTTGATGTTTCTAATTACGAAGAGGTTGAGATAGCTACTTTAAAAATTTTAAAAAATTCAAACATAGACGTTCTTATTAATAATGCTGGAATTACTGGGCCAACAGAGCCTTTATGGGAATATGATGTAGAAATGTGGAATAAGATTATAGAAATCAACTTATTTGGAACATTCAATTGTTGTAAAGCTGTAGTACCTAATATGATTGAAAATAATTATGGAAGAATAGTAAATGTTGCATCAGTTGCTGGAAAAGATGGCAATGCTAATGCAAGCGCATATAGTGCTGCAAAAGCAGGTGCAATCGGACTAACAAAATCACTTGGAAAAGAATTGGCTGACAAAAATATAGCAGTCAACGCTGTAACTCCAGCAGGAGCTAAAACACGTATTTTAGATCAAATGAGCAAAGAACACGTTCAAAAAATGCTATCAAAAGTTCCTAGAGGTAGATTTCTAGAAGTTTATGAATTTACCTCATTAGTTTGTTGGCTTTCATCAGAAGAAAACACTTTTTCAACAGCTGCGGTATTTGATATAAGTGGTGGTCGTTCGACCTATTAACCACCTAGTTTTTGCTCAACTGAATTAATATTATTAGTTTTAGCTCTACTGAATTTTATATCTTTGGACATAACTGGTAAAAAAATCATTATTGACCAGTAAATAAGTAATAAAAATATGGAAATTGTCTTCATATTATTGATTTAGAGCTTAAAGTTGATTTTTGAATGTTTAAATTTTGTCAAAATAATGTATTAACAAATTTTTTTATGAAACTTTTATTAAAAATTTTTGTATTTGTATTTATTACCACCAACATCTCATTAGCAGATGAAGTAAAAGTATTTGATTTTACAGAGTCAGAGCTTTCTAAGTTAGAAGTGAGAAAGGTGAGGGGGGCTGATAATAAAACTACTTATACCGTAGGAACTGATGAAAAGGGTAATTTTTTAAAATCAGTTGCGGAAAACGCAGCCTCAGGCTTAGGTAAAGAAATTAAAATTGATTTAAACAAGACACCTTTCATTAATATTACATGGAAAATTGAGAAAGATTTGTCTGGTATAAAAGAAAACACCAAAAAAGGTCATGATTTCGCTGCTAGAATTTTCGCAGTTAAAAAAACAGGTGCTACACCACTGTCAAATAGAGCAATTAATTATGTTTTTTCAAGTAATAGTGATGTTGGATTGAATTGGCCAAGCCCATATACCAAAAAATCAATAGACTATGTGCTTTCTACTACAAAAGAAAACTTAAATGAATGGGTTACAGTAAAATCAAATGTCAAAGAAGATTTTAAAAAGTTTCATAATTTAGATGTAAATGAATTAGATGGATTGGCTGTTATGTCAGATACTGATAATTCTAAAATGAAATCTGTCGCTTATTTTCAGAATATTTATTTTTCTACAGAATAATAATAATTTGATATACTTTTTTTATGCATGAAAATTTCTTTCATAAATTAAAAGTCTATTACGAAGATACTGACTCAGGTGGAGTTGTGTATTATGCAAATTATTTGAAATTTTTAGAGAGAGCAAGAACCGAAGCCTTATTTTCAATTGGATATAGCAATAAAAAAATCAAAGATGATTTTGAATCATTAATTATAGTTAAAGCCTGTAATATTGAATATAAAAAATCTTCCCATTTAGAAGACGAATTAACTGTGAGATCTTTTGTTAAATCTATCACCAAAACATCCTTTTTCATGAATCAAATAATTACAAAAGGTGATGATGTAATTGTTGAAGCTCAAGTTCATTTAGTTTTTATTAATATTGATGGAAAGCCTATTAGAATACCAGATGCAATTTATCTTAAATTTAAACCTTATTTTTGTGATACCATTAAAACTTAGCAATTTTTTTTGCTTTCTTAAATAATTGATTAATCATTGAGGAAGTTACAACTTTAGTATTAACATTTCGAGGGCTTGGGTGATAGCAGGCTATCAATATTTTACCATCAGGCAATAAATATTTTTTATTATGTTTAAATGAAATTTTTTGATCAATTTTAAATCTTTTTTTATATATCTTTAAACAATTATCAAAAGCAATCTTTCCAAGAGTTACAATTACTTTTAGATCTTTTAAATAATCAAGTTCTTTCACAAAATAATTTGAACACGATGAGAGTTCATTATTCATTGGTTTATCACCTGGCGGTACACATTTTAATATATTAGTTATATATGTAGATTTTAATTTTAAACCATCTTTGATGTTATTAGAAAAATTTTGATTTGATATTTTAACTGAATGTAGACTTTTAAATAAAAAATCACCAGATTTATCTCCTGTAAAAGCCCTCCCTGTTCTAGTACCTCCATGAGCAGCAGGAGCTAAACCAATAATCATAAGCTTAGCTTTTGTATCACCAAATCCAGTGACTGGCTTTCCCCAATATTTTTCATTTATATTTTGTTTCCTTTTTTCAATTGAAATTTTTTTTATAAAATTAGTTAAACGGGGACATTTTTTACAATTAACTATTGTTTTATTTAATTTTTTAAATTTAATATTCATTAATGAAATTATTAAACTTTATTTTAATTATATTTTTAATTTTAACAAATGGAATTAAAGCAGATACAGAATTTCAAGTTTTAAAAAATCTTAAAAATGGTGGTAATATAATTTTTATAAGACATGCTTATGCACCTGGTGGAGGAGATCCAGATCATTTTGAAATTAATGATTGTTCGACACAAAGAAATTTAAGTGAAGATGGCAGAAAACAAGCAAAAAATATTGGAAATTATTTTAAAAAAAATCTAATTCCAATTGATAAAGTTATATCAAGTGAGTGGTGCAGATGTAAAGAAACTGCAGAAATAGCATTTGAAAAATTTGAAATAAATAACTTTCTCAATTCATTCTTTAGTGAAAAGTTTTCGAAAAATAGAATAAAACAAATTAAAAATCTTAAAAAATACATAAATGAATGGGATGGTAATAAGAATTTGGTTTTTGTTACACATTATGTGGTAATTTCTGAAGTACTAAATTATGCTCCTAGCTCTGGAGAAATTGTGATTTCTAATATAAGATTCGAAAAAATAGGTAACATAGAAATAAAATATTAAAGATCGTGTCATCAAAGAGAGCAATGAAACAAGCACAAAAACAAGCTTATGCTAAGCACAGAAGCAATATTACTAACAGCCAGCATGGTGCAAGACGAAAAAATTTTAAAAAAAATAAAAAAAAAAATTAACTTTCTATTTTAAATTCTTCAATTTTTTTACATGTTGAAATTTTTGATATACCCTCTTCATTATTAAGGACTGTTTTCATAAATATTTCTTGCTTTCCTTTCTCAAAAAAAATTTGGGTATAAAATTGTGGATAACCATGTTTGTGAGTAAAAATTTTTCCATCTTCTTCATAGATATTTCTTACGTAAGTATTAGTTTTTTTAACACTTAAATCTGTTATTTTATATTTTTGATATGTTTTATCTTTATAGACATAGTTTCTAGTCATCATTAATTCATTAAGATTTAAAATATACTCATTCTTTAAAAATTCATCTTGTTTGTCATCACAAGCACTCATAATGATTATTTCTGATTTTAAATTTTGAATAGGCAAAATTACAAAAAAAAAAAAAATTAGGTATTTAATTTTTCTCATTTTTTTCAGCAAAAAATATTCCTATTAGAAGAAGAGCAGTCCATCCTAACCCTAAAAGGCCTTTTAAAATACTTGTATCTGCACTCCAGACTTTGAGAACTAAAGCTCCAAAAATAAGCCCTATAACATAAATAATTATTACTATTGAAATTTTACTCATTTTTTAAATTTCTTTTAAATAAAGAGATACCATTTTCAATTTTGTATGTATAGGACTCTTCGAAGCTTTCTAATTGCCATCCAGACAATCTTTTTTTGATAATCTTTAAATTATCACTTTTCCACTGATCTGATGTATCTAAAAGCTTCCAAATTTTTTTTTCATCCACTGTTCTTCCACAACCATAACAATATCCAGTTTTTGGATCAGTTTTGCAAATACTTATACAAGGTGAAATAATCATATTAATATTATAAAGGATTATTAATATAATTAACTATAATTGTCGTTGGACAAATAATTTCAATAATATATAAAAACCTCTAAATTTGTGGGGCGATGGCGGAATTGGTAGACGCGTTGGTCTTAGGAACCAATAGAGCAATCTGTGAAGGTTCGAGTCCTTTTCGCCCTACCATTTAATATTATTTATGAAAGTTACAATCGAAAATAAAAAAGGTTTAAACAAAGATCTAAAAGTATTTGTAGATAAGAAAACTATGAATACTTATATGGATGAAAAATACAATGAAATCAAAGAAACAGTTAATTTAAAAGGTTTTAGACCAGGCAAGGTTCCAAAAGAAATTTTAAAAAGACAATTTGGTAAAGCTGTTTTTAGTGAAGTTTTGGATAAAATATTAAAAGAAACTTCAACAAAAGCGTTAGAAGAAAATAAAATTAAACCAGCTGGACAACCAAAATTAGATCTCAAAACATACGGTGAAGATAAAGAGCTTGAATATATTATTTCAGTGACAGAACTTCCTAAAGTTGAAACTAAACCTATCGAAAATATAAAATTTGATCAATACACTGTAAAAATTGATGCAAAAGAAACTGATAAAAGAATAAATGAGATTGCAAAAAATCAACCAAATTTTAAAGATTCTTCTCTAGATAGCAAAGCCAAAGATGGAGATTTAGTAGTCTTTGATTACACAGCTACAGTGGATGACAAACCTTTTAAAGGCGGCGAAGGTAAAAACACTCAATTAACTTTGGGTAAAGATTTATTTTTAAAAGGATTTGATAAACAATTAATTGGAGTTAAAAAAGGAGATGAAAAGATAGTTGAGGCGGTTTTACCTGAAAATTTTCCTGAAAAAGATTTGATAAACAAGAAAGCAAAATTTAATTGCATAATTACTTCATTAAAAAATCCTGAAAAAATAGTTATTAATGATGAATTTGCAAAAAATTTAGGTGCCAAAGATTTGAAAGATCTTAAGCTGCTAATATCTAAACAAATTAAAGATGAATATAAAAATTCACTTGAGAGACTTTCGAAAAATCAAATCTTAAAAGAATTAGAAAAATTTAAAATCAATGAAATTCCAGAAAATTTATTAGAGGAAGAAATCAAGATACTTTCACAAGGCATGAAAGATGATGATGCGAAAAAAAATAGAAAAAATTTTGAGGAAGTTGCAAAAAAAAGAATTAAAGTTGGTTTAATTCTTAATGAATTTGGGGAGCAGAATAAAATAAAAGTTACTGAACAGGAGTTGCAAGCAGAGGTTCAAAAACAAGTGAGAATGATGCCTGGCCAGGAAAAAATGGTAATAGATTTTTATCAAAAAAATCAATCAGCCCTAGCAAGCTTAAGAGGCACTGTATATGAGGAAAAGATAATTTCCGCTATTAAAGAAAAAGCAAAACCTAATAATAAAGAAGTCACAAAAGATCAAGCTGAAAAAATTTTAAAAGATAGTCAAAAAAATGAAAATGAAAACTTAAAAGAAAAAACTGATGTTAAAGAAAAAAAAGTAGAAACAAAAAAAACATCCAGTAAAAAATCTTCAGTAAAATCACCTAAATTAAAACCTAAAATAAAAAAAGTTAGCAAAAAGTAAGCACAAGTTGTATAAGTAAAGCGAATCAACTTATGACAATGAAAATTTCAGAGCATATGAATACCTTAGTTCCTATGGTTGTAGAACAATCAAACAAAGGGGAGAGAGCTTACGATATTTATTCAAGACTTTTAAAAGAAAGAATAATTTTTTTAACAGGGCCAATAAATGACAATGTTGCTTCTTTAGTAACAGCACAGTTGTTATTTCTAGAAGCAGAAGATCCTAAAAAAGAAATATACTTTTACATAAATAGCCCCGGAGGTTTGGTTACTGCTGGTTTAGGAATCTATGATACAATGCAATACATTAAGCCTGAAATTTCAACTTTATGTATTGGTCAAGCAGCTTCGATGGGCTCATTTTTATTAGCAGCTGGAAGTAAAGGAAAAAGATTTTCATTGCCTAATTCAAGAATAATGGTTCATCAACCTTCTGCAGGTTTTCAAGGTCAAGCTACAGATATAGAAATTCATGCAACTGAAGTTTTGAACTTAAAAAAAAGATTAAACGAAATTTATTCCAAACATACAGGAAAATCTGTTGAAGAAATCAAGACTGCCTTAGAAAGAGATAATTTTATGACAGCAGATGTTGCTAAAGAGTTTGGTCTTGTAGACGAAGTTGTTGAAAAACGAACTTAAAACACAATATGTTGAGACAACTGATAATAGAACTTGATCTGATAAAGTCCTTTATATTAAAGTAATTAAATTGATTCGTTTTAAAAATTATGAGTACAAATAATAAAAATATTCTTTACTGTTCTTTTTGTGGCAAAAGCCAACATGAAGTTAGAAAACTTATTGCAGGACCTACTGTATTTATATGTGATGAGTGTGTTGAACTTTGTATGGACATTATTAAAGAAGAAAATAAAGATACATTTGTTAAACACCAAGACGGGTTACCATCACCAAAAGAAATTTGTGCAGTTTTAGATGATTATGTAATTGGTCAAGGACATGCAAAAAAAGTTCTCTCTGTTGCAGTACATAATCACTATAAAAGATTAAATTACGAAAATAAAACAAGCAAGAATGTTGAATTATCAAAGTCTAACATTCTTTTAGTAGGACCAACTGGTTGTGGTAAAACTTTGTTAGCTCAAACACTAGCTAGAATATTAGATGTACCATTTACTATGGCAGATGCCACAACTTTGACTGAAGCTGGTTATGTTGGAGAAGATGTTGAAAACATCATACTAAAACTTTTACAAGCTGCAGACTATAACGTTGAAAAAGCACAAAGAGGGATTGTTTATATAGACGAAGTAGATAAAATTAGTAGAAAGTCTGAGAACCCTTCAATTACAAGAGACGTTTCTGGAGAAGGTGTTCAACAGGCTTTACTAAAAATTATGGAAGGTACCGTTGCAAGTGTTCCTCCTCAAGGTGGAAGAAAACACCCACAACAAGAATTTTTACAAGTGGATACTACAAATATTTTATTTATTTGTGGTGGAGCTTTTGCAGGTTTAGATAAAATAATTTCTCAAAGAGACAAAGGCACTTCAATTGGGTTTGGAGCTGATGTAAAAAATACACAAGATAAAAAAACTGGTGAATGGATGAAAGGATTGGAACCTGAAGATCTGTTAAGATATGGGTTAATTCCAGAATTTATTGGCAGGCTGCCAATGATAGCTACTTTAGAGGACTTAGATGTAAAATCTTTAGTAAAAATTATTCAAGAACCTAAAAACTCTCTAACAAAACAATATCAAGAATTATTCAAATTAGATGGTGCTAAGTTAACCTTCAAAGAGAATGCATTAAAAGAAATTGCGCAAAAAGCAATAAAAAAGAAAACAGGAGCAAGAGGTTTAAGAGCTATTATGGAAAATATATTACTTAAAACTATGTATGATTTGCCAGGTATGGAAAATATACAAGAAGTAATAATTGATGCAAATTCTGCTAAGGGTCTCTCAGATCCAATATTAGTTCACTCGAAAACTGATTCAAAGTCAATAAAATCAGGAAAAACTACAGCGGCTTAATACCCTTAATAAATCATAAAAATCTATTGCATTATTTTATTTAATATCCATATTCGTTGTATGGATGTCAAATTTACATTACCACTACTTCCTTTAAGAGATATTGTCGTATTTCCTAGCATGGTAATACCTTTATTTGTAGGTCGTGATAAATCAATTTCAGCATTAAATGAGGTAATGAAAAAAGAGAAAAAAATTATTCTTGTTACACAAAAAAATTCAGAGATAGATGATCCTAAAAAAACTGATATTTTTTTACACGGGTGTGAAGGTAATATTCTACAGCTTTTAAAACTTCCAGATGGAACTGTAAAAGTTTTGGTTGAAGGTGTTAAAAGAGTAAAAATTTTAGATTTTGTTGATAATCAAAAATTTATTACTTGTGATTATTCACATGCTAAAGATGTAAATGAAAAAAATGAGGATCTTTATCCTTTAGCTGTAACTGCGCTAAGAAGATTAGAAAAATTAACATCTATTAATAAAAAAATTTCTAGTGAAACCATTAATACTATTAAAGAATTAAAAGACCCATCCAAGATTGGAGATAATATTGCTTCACACTTATCTGCTACTATTTCTGAAAAACAACAAATTTTTGAAACTTTAGATGTTAAAAAAAGACTTAACTCAATAATTAAAATAATGGAGAATGAAACAAGTATTATAGGTGTTGAGAAACGAATTCGAGGCAGAGTTAAAACACAAATGGAGAAGACTCAAAGAGAATATTATCTAAATGAACAGCTCAAAGCTATCCAAAAAGAACTTGGAGAAATTGAAGACGGTAAAGACGAAAGCGCAAGTCTTAATAAAGCAATTTTGAAATCAAAAATGCCAAAAGAAGTTGAAAAAAAATGTTTGCAAGAACTTAAAAAGCTTAAAAATATGAGTCCAATGTCGGCAGAAGCAACTGTAGTAAGAAATTATTTAGATTGGATGATAGAACTGCCTTGGCATAAAAAAAGTGAAGTTGATATTGATTTAACAAAAGCTTTAAATGTTCTAGATAAAGATCATTTTGGATTAGAAAAGATTAAAGAAAGAATTATAGAATTTTTAGCTGTTCAAAAAAGAATGGAAAAAATTAAAGGTCCTATTTTATGTTTAGTTGGCCCTCCTGGTGTGGGTAAAACTTCATTGGGAAAATCAATAGCTAAAGCTACTAATAGAGAATTTGTAAGAATGTCGGTTGGAGGCATGCGAGATGAAGCAGAGATAAGAGGTCACAGAAGAACATATATTGGTTCATTGCCTGGAAAAATTATTCAGATGATGAAAAAAGCTGGAACAAAAAATCCGCTTATTTTATTAGACGAGATTGATAAAATTGGTAATGATTATAGAGGAGATCCTTCGTCAGCTTTACTAGAAGCTCTTGACCCTGAACAGAATACTACTTTTAACGATCATTACTTAGAAGTTGATTATGATCTATCAGACGTGATGTTTGTAACAACTGCTAATACGTTAAATATACTTCCTCCATTACTAGATAGAATGGAAGTAATTAGACTGGCTGGTTATACAGAAGATGAAAAAATCAATATTGCTAATAAATTTCTTCTTCCTAAACAAATTAAAGATAATGGTGTTAAGGAAAATGAGATGAAAATTGGAGATGATATTATAAAAGAGATAATCAGAAGTTACACAAAAGAGTCAGGTGTGAGAAATCTTGAAAGAGAGATTTCAAAAGTTGCAAGAAAAGTTGTTAAAAAGGTTGTAGCTGGAGAAGAAAAAGAAGTTAATATTAATAATACTAATTTGTCTGATTTTCTTGGAGTTCCAAAATTTAAATTTGGAGAATTAGAAAGTGAAGATAGAGTAGGCATTGTTACTGGTTTAGCCTGGACAGAGTATGGTGGAGAAATTTTAAAAATTGAAACTGTTACTATGCCCGGTAAAGGAAGAATGCAAATTACAGGTAAATTAGGAGATGTAATGCAGGAATCTGTTAAGGCTGCAAAATCATTTGTAAGATCAAAATGTTTAGAATATGGAATTATTCCTCCATTATTCGAAAAAAAGGATTTTCATATTCATGTTCCAGAAGGAGCAACTCCAAAAGATGGACCATCGGCAGGTATAGGTATGGTAACATCCATCGTTTCTTCAATAACGAATATTCCTGTTAGAAAAGATATTGCAATGACAGGTGAAGTAACATTAACGGGTCAAGTTTTACCAATCGGTGGTTTAAAAGAAAAATTATTAGCTGCTCATAGGGCAGGTATTAAAGAAGTTTTAATTCCAAAAGAAAATGAAAAAGATTTAGTTGATATGCCAAAAAAAATTATCGACGAAGTAAAAATTACACCTGTTGAATTTGCTGATGAAGTTTTAAAAATTGCTTTAACGAAAGAACTTAAAAAGACCGAGTGGGTTGAAGTAGATCTATCAAAAAAAGACGACAAATCTCAAGCTAGTATTCAATAATAATTAATTTACATTTTCTGAACCTTGATGTGTTAGTTATCATCATTTTAGGGCGGTTAGCTCAGTTGGTAGAGCATCTCGTTTGCACCTTTATTTTAATAAATTCTTAACATAACTGAAATAATAATAATGAAAAATAATATATGATTAGATTATGAATAATGATAATTTTTTACATTTATGGCCTTCTATTGTAGCTAGATTTGAAAATCCAAATCATAATGAAATTAAAGGTGGTTTATTAGATTTTTTTAAAGAAGTTAGAAGTAAGAATCCAGTAGGTAGAAAATCTTATGAAAATAAAAAATTATATGAGAGCACATATGATATGCATTCTAAAAATAATATTTTTTATCAAGAATTGATAAAATTCTTTCAAACATGTTTTTTAAAAAGCTCTTTGTATTCTTTTAATACTACAGTTAAAAATAAAAAATTAAATGCTGATGATAAATTTAAAGTTTCAATTACAAATTCTTGGTTTATCGAGTATGAAAAGGGTGGATCTGTATTACCTCATACTCATGGAAATTGTAGTTGGTGTTGCGTCTATTACGTTCAGATTGATGATTCTTCAATAGATGAAAGTGGAAACACCTATTTTGTAAAACCTTTTTCTCATAATAATTTAGATGATTTTGGATCATTTAGTTATAATAGTTTCACATCATTTTCACATAAACCAAAAGAAGGACAATTACTCATTTGGCCAAGTTATCTCGTCCATGGATCGGTTGCTTCAAGTGCAGATAACAATAAAAGAATTATTGTGTCTGCTAATTCAAAAATATTTAAGATTTAAAAATATGAAAAATCTTTTTCAAAAAGTTCTACAGATAATTAACTAAGCTAGACCTAGTATATAAGATTGATATATGGAGTCCTAGTTTCAAAAAGGTGGACAGGGGTCAAACTAATTTCCAATTTTCAAATCCATAACTAATTTTAATCTGACTCAGTTTAATCACACTTGCACACTAAGATTCTTGAATTGTTCTTGTTTTATGAGTAATCTTATTTATTGACGAAAGTTGCTTAGAAAGTATAAAGCAGTAGTATTTTTGGTGTGCTAAAAGAATAGGGCGGTTAGCTCAGTTGGTAGAGCATCTCGTTTACACCGAGGGGGTCAAAGGTTCGAGTCCTTTACTGCCCACCAAAATGAATCACAAGTGGGGGTGTAGCTCAGTTGGTTAGAGCGATCGCCTGTCACGCGATAGGTCGAGGGTTCGAGTCCCTTCACTCCCGCCACTTTAAAAATTTATCTATTAATTGTTAGACTAAACCTTGATAATCATTATCAATTATAGTGTATATTTTGAATAATGTGACCTATCACCACTTCATCTACCCATAAAAAATGATATATATTCGACCATGACTGCGGATTTTTTAAAAGATTATTTTCCTATCATACTATTCCTAATAATTGCATTAGGTTTAAGTTGTGCGTTCATAGTAATCAATTTTATTTTATCACCAAAAAACCCAGACCCTGAAAAATTGTCTGCCTATGAGTGTGGCTTTGAACCTTTTGAAGATTCCAGAATGGAATTTGATGTTAGATTTTATTTGGTAGCAATTTTATTTATTATTTTTGATTTAGAAATTGCATTTTTATTTCCGTGGGCAATTTCGTTAGGAAATATTGGATTACTTGGTTTTTCATCAATGATGATTTTTTTATTCATACTTACTGTTGGTTTTATTTATGAATGGAAAAAAGGGGCCTTGGACTGGGAATAATTAGAAATTTAAATGATGAATAAGCTAGAACAAGTTCCTGAAGAATTTAAACAACTTGCTGAAGATTTTAGCAAGAATGGATTTATAACGACCTCATTGGATAACTTAATAAACTGGTCAAGGTCAGGTTCCTTACATTGGATGACTTTTGGTCTTGCTTGTTGTGCTGTTGAAATGATGCAGACTGCCATGCCAAGATATGATCTAGAAAGATTTGGTGCAGCTCCAAGAGGATCGCCAAGACAATCTGATGTTATGATTGTGGCAGGCACACTAACTAACAAAATGGCTCCTGCACTTAGAAAGGTTTATGATCAAATGCCTGAACCAAGATATGTAATATCAATGGGTAGTTGTGCTAATGGTGGAGGTTATTATCACTATTCATATTCTGTCGTTAGAGGTTGTGATCGTATAGTTCCAGTTGATATTTATGTTCCAGGTTGTCCTCCATCAGCAGAATCTTTACTATATGGAATAATGCAACTTCAAAAAAAAATTAGAACAAAAGGTTCGCTCAATAGATAATGATAAACCTAAAAGATCTTGAAAAAAAAATAAACTCAGAATTAACTACAAAAATCAATTCTAGTTATATAAAGCATAATCAACTTTATTTTGAAATTGATAAAGATGATTTATTAGATGTTGTATTGTTTATTAAAACCAATAATAAAACGAAATTTAGACAATTAATTGATCTCACAGTAGTAGATTATCCAGAAAAAACAAAAAGATTTAAAGTTGTATATCTTTTTTTAAGCCATGAATTCAACCAAAGACTAATATTAAGTTATTTTATTAGCGAAAATGAAATAATTTCCTCTTTAACATCAATTTTTCCATCTGCAAATTGGATGGAAAGAGAAGTCTTTGATATGTATGGAGTTAATTTTAAAAATCATCCAGATTTAAGAAGAATTTTAACCGATTATGGTTTTGAAGGCCATCCACTAAGAAAGGATTTTCCATTAACTGGTCACACAGAAGTAAGATACAGCGAAGACAAAAAAAAAGTAATTAACGAACCTGTAAAATTAGAACAAAATTATAGAAATTTTGATTATGAAAGTCCATGGGAAGGAACAAAGTACATTAAAGAACAAACCGATACAAATGACAAAAAAAAAAATTAAAAATTTAAACTTAAATTTTGGACCTCAACACCCAGCAGCCCATGGTGTTTTGCGTTTGATTTTAGAATTAGATGGTGAGGTTGTAGAAAAAGCAGACCCTCATATAGGTTTATTGCATCGTGGGACAGAAAAACTAATTGAAAATAAGACATATATGCAAGCAGTTCCTTATTTTGATAGGTTAGATTATGTCGCTCCAATGAATCAAGAACATGCATTTGCACTAGCTATAGAAAAAATTTTAAATATAGAAGTTCCTATTAGAGCTCAATTTATAAGAGTAATGTTTTGTGAAATAGGGAGAATCTTAAGCCATATTTTAAATGTAACAACTCAAGCTCTAGATGTTGGCGCTCTTACTCCATCTCTTTGGGGTTTTGAAGAAAGAGAAACTCTCATGACATTTTATGAAAGAGCTTCAGGTTCTAGACTTCATGCTAATTATTTTAGAGCAGGTGGTGTACATCAAGATTTACCAAGAGGATTAGAAGCTGATATTGGATCATTTTGTGAAAATTTTCCAAAAATTATCAATGATCTAGAAAATTTATTAACTGATAACAGAATATTCAAACAACGTAATGTTGACATAGGAATTGTAACTAAAGAAGATGCACTTGACTATTCTTTTTCGGGAGTGATGATGAGAGGGTCAGGTATAGCTTGGGACTTGAGAAAATCACAGCCTTACGATTGTTATCAGCAGTTAGATTTTAAGGTACCAGTAGGCAAAAATGGTGATTGTTATGATCGTTATTTATGCAGGATTGAAGAAATGAAAGAAAGTGTTTTAATCATAAAACAATGCTTGGAAAAAATGGAAAAAGGTCCAATCAAAACATTTGATGGTAAAATATCACCACCATCAAAAAAAGAGATTAAACAATCGATGGAAGCTTTGATACATCACTTTAAGTTATTTACTGAAGGATATCGTGTTCCAAAAGATGAAATTTATACTGCCGTTGAGGCACCTAAAGGTGAATTTGGTGTATATTTAATTTCAGATGGTTCTAGCAAACCCTATAAATGTAAAATTAGAGCACCTGGATTTTCTCATTTACAATCAATGGATTATCTAATTAAAGGACATATGTTAGCAGATGTCCCAGCCGTACTTGGATCATTAGATATTGTTTTTGGAGAGGTAGATAGATGAGTTTAAAAAGACCAGCTAAAGATCAACCTGAAAATTTTGAATTTACTCCTAATTCACTTAAAGCTGCAGAAGCTATTGTCACCAATTATCCTAAAGGCAAACAACAAAGTGCAGTAATGGCTTTATTGTATATTGCTCAAAGACAAAATAATAATTGGATACCTTTAGCTGCAATGAAGTATATAGCCAAATTTTTAAATATGCCTTACATAAAAGTTTATGAAGTTGCTACTTTTTACTCGATGTATAATTTATCTCCCGTTGGGAAATATTTTATTCAAGTATGTACTACCACTCCATGCATGATTAGAGGTGCAAATATGCTAGTCGAAGCTTGTAAGGAAAAAATTTCCAAAAATGAGTCTGAGCTATCAAATGATAAAAAGTGCTCTTGGATTGAAGTTGAGTGTTTAGGTGCTTGTGTTAATGCTCCTATGATGCAAATTAATGAAGAATATTTTGAGGATTTGGACAAAGAAAAAACTTTAAAGATTTTAGATAAAATTTTAAAAGATGAAATACCGAAACCTGGTTCCTATAGAGGCAGAACAAGTAATGAGCCTGAAAATAATAGAAAAACTTTAATGGATTTAAAAAATGCTTAAAGATCAAGACAGAATTTTTCAAAATCTTTATAATGACTTAGGATTTGATGTTATTTCATCTCAAAAAAGAGGTGATTGGGTTGATACTAAAGAATTGACTAATAAAGGACGTGATTGGATTATTAACGAAATTAAAGAGTCGCAACTCAGGGGAAGAGGAGGTGCTGGTTTTCCAACTGGATTAAAATGGTCTTTTGCACCTAAAGAAGTTGGGTCAAGACCGCACTATTTAGTTATAAATGCAGATGAATCTGAACCAGGTACTTGCAAAGATAGAGATATATTAAGATTTGAACCACACAAATTAATTGAGGGATGTTTAATTGCTTCATATGCGGTTCAGGCTCATGTTTGTTATATTTATATTCGAGGAGAATATTTTATTGATGGACAAAAGCTTCAAGCTGCTATTGATGAAGCTTATGAAAAAAAACTAATTGGTAAAAATGCAGCAGGAACAGGCTGGGATCTAGATATATATATTCATTACGGTGCAGGAGCATATATTTGTGGAGAAGAAACAGCACTGCTTGAAAGTATTGAAGGAAATAAAGGTCAACCAAGGTTGAAGCCGCCATTCCCAGCATTAATAGGACTTTATGGATGCCCAACTATAATTAATAATGTTGAAACAATAGCAGTAGTACCAACAATTTTAAGACGAGGTGGTAAATGGTTTTCATCACTAGGCAGAGAAAAAAATACAGGTACTAAAATTTTTTGTATTTCCGGCAATGTAAATAACCCATGTAACGTTGAGGAAGAAATGAGTATTCCTTTAAAAGAGTTAATTGAGGTTCATGCTGGAGGCGTGATTGGCGGATGGGATAATTTGCAGGCCGTAATACCTGGCGGTTCTTCTATGCCACTTATTCCAAAACAAAAATGTGAAACACTTACAATGGACTTTGATGCTTTGATGGCTGAGAAAAGTGGTTTAGGAACTGCTGGTATAGTTGTTATAAATAAAGATCAAGACATAATTAAATGTATGGCAAGAATTGCAAGATTTTATAAACATGAAAGCTGTGGACAATGTACTCCTTGTAGAGAAGGTTCTGGTTGGATGTGGAGAATGCTTGAAAGAATGGCAAGAGGTGAAGCAACTAAGGATGAAATTGATATGCTTGGCGATGTAACTAATCAAATTGCCGGTCATACAATTTGCGCATTTGGAGAGGGGTCTTCATGGCCGGTTCAAGGATTATTAAGACATTTTAAAAAAGAAATTAAAGAAAGAAATAAATTTGATCCAATAGTAAAAGAAAATAAAAATATTCCTTATTTAGTTGATCAACACTTATTAGATAAAAATGCTTAAATTAAAAGTTAATGACATGGATGTTGAGGTTGAAGAAGGGCTAACTGTTCTTCAAGCATGTGAAAAAGCTGGAGTAGAAATACCAAAATTTTGCTATCATGAAAAATTGTCAATAGCTGGAAATTGTAGAATGTGTTTGGTTGAAATGGAAAAATCAGCAAAACCCATAGCATCTTGTGCGATGCCCGCTTCTGAAGGAATGGTAATAAAAACAAACACTCCAATGATAGAAAAATCTAGAAAAGGAGTAATGGAATTTCTGCTTGCGAACCATCCTTTAGATTGCCCTGTTTGTGACCAAGGTGGTGAATGTGATCTTCAAGATCAATCAATGTTTTATGGGATAGATAAATCAAGATTTAAAGAAAACAAAAGAGCTGTTCCAGATAAAAACATGGGACCTCTTATAAAAACCCAAATGACCAGATGTATTCACTGTACAAGATGTATAAGGTTTGCTACAGAAATTGCTGGTGTTCCAGAACTAGGTGCAATTGGTAGAGGTGAGGACATGCAAATAACAACTTATTTAGAACAATCAATAAAATCTGAATTATCAGGTAATGTAATAGATCTTTGTCCCGTTGGAGCCTTAACATCAAAACCTTATGTTTTTGAAGCTAGACCTTGGGAGTTAAAGAAAACTGAAACAATAGATGTGATGGATGCCATTGGCTCAAATATAAGAGTTGATACTTATGGCTGGGAGGTAAAAAGAGTTTTACCAATAATAAATGAGGATATAAACGAAGAATGGATTTCAGATAAAACGAGATATGCTTGTGATGGCTTGTTGAATCAAAGATTGGATGTTCCCTATGTTAAATACAATAATAATTTTGAAAAAGCATCATGGAAAGAGGTCTTTAATATAATTAAATCTAAAATAGAAAACTCTAATAAAGAAAATATTTGTGGTTTTGTAGGAGACCTAACAAATATGGAGACAAGTTTTATTTTTAAAGAATTTTTTGAGAGAACGCTTAATTCAAAAAAGTATGAATCAAGAACTTCTGATAGATTTATAGATAACTCCTCTAGAGAGAATTATATATTTAACTCAACAATAAATGGAATTGAAGAATCAGATTTTATATTTTTGATCGGAGCGAACCCCAGATTTGAAGCAACTATGATTAATGCTAGAATTAGAAAAGCATATTTGAATAATAAAACAAAAATTATTTCACTTAATGATGTGGGTGATCTTACTTATCCGTATGAAGCTTTAAATGGAAAAACTCAATCTATTAAAGATGTCATTGAAAATAAAAACTCATTATCTCAAGCTATTTTAGACTCAAAAAAACCAATGATTATAATTGGTGAGTCATTCTTAGATCTTGAGAAATCTGAATATCTTTTTAATTCACTAAAAAAATTTTTATATAAAAACAAAAAGTTTACGAACGAATGGAATCCTCTAAATATATTGAGCACTGATGCATCATCTGTTGGTAATTTTGACTTAGATATTATTAACAATAATGAAATGTTACTTAAGGATCTTAAAGAAAATAAGTTTGAAATAGTTTTTTTAATTGGACAAGATAATATTGATTTTAAAAAGAAAGATGAATTTGTAATTTATCAAGGTAGCCATGGTGATAAAGGAGCTGAGCTTGCTGATATCATTCTTCCAGGATCTGCTTTTACAGAAGAGTCCAGCCATTATACAAATTTAGAGGGTAAAATACAAAAAACATTCAAAGCTTCGTATCCACCTGGTGAAGCCAAAGAGGATTGGCAAATAATTAATGAACTTGCAGAATTAATGAATAATCGTAAGCTCTTTAATGATAAGGAAGAGCTTCAAAGTAGTATGTTTAATTATTTGAATATCAAAAAGGAAAAACAAAAATCAAATTTTGTTGATAATAAAATTGAAGATAATTTTGTAAATGAATATTTAAAAGTAAATTACAAAGATTACTATTTTTCTAACGTAATTGCGCGTTCATCTAAAACAATGGTTGATTGTAATAACAATAAACATGAAATTAAGCGAACAGGCACAGAGGGATAATTAATGGAATATTTAAGTTCAATTTTTCAAGAGGTTTATAAAATTTTGTTTTTATTAATCCCTGTTTTAGTCTCGGTGGCAATGATTGTTTGGTTAGATAGGAGAGTTTGGGCTTTCGTCCAAAAACGGCAAGGACCTAATGTAGTTGGACCTTTTGGTTTGTTACAATCACTTGCAGATGCTTTAAAATATATCTTTAAAGAAATAATTATTCCAGCAAGTTCAAATAAGGTTATTTTTATTCTTGCACCAATTATTACCATGACATTAGCCTTAGTTGCATGGGCAGTAATCCCCTTTGGAGAGTCTCAAGTTTTAGCAGACATAAATGTAGGAATTTTATATATATTTGCAGTATCTTCCTTAGGTGTTTATGGAATTATAATGGGCGGATGGGCATCGAATTCAAAATATCCATTTTTAGGAGCTATAAGATCAGCAGCACAAATGGTTTCATATGAAGTTTCAATAGGCATCATTATTATAAATGTTTTACTTTGTGTGGGTTCTTTGAACTTAAGTGACATTGTAGTTGCTCAAAAAGAAATGTGGTTTGTAATTCCATTGTTTCCAATGTTCATTATTTTTTTCATTTCATCATTAGCTGAAACTAATAGACCACCATTTGATTTACCAGAAGCAGAAGCTGAGTTAGTTGCAGGCTATCAAACAGAATATTCAGGAATGATGTATGCTATGTTTTGGTTAGGTGAATATGCAAATATTTTACTAATGTGTGCCCTTGGTTCAATTTTATTTTTAGGAGGCTGGCTATCCCCTATAGATTTGTATCCCTTTACTCTAGTTCCAGGAGCAGTTTGGTTGATATTTAAAATTCTTTTATTGTTTATTCTTTTTGCTTTAGTTAAAGCAACAGTACCAAGATATAGATATGATCAGTTAATGAGATTAGGATGGAAGATATTTTTACCATTATCATTAATTTATGTAATCTTAACAGCAAGTTATCTTTTTTATTTTAACCTTTTACCAACAAACTAAATGAAAATTACGAGATTTATTAAAACTATAATGATGGTTGACTTTGTAAGTGGATTATTAATTGCCATTAAAGAATTATTCAAATCAAAAAAAACAATTAATTACCCGTTTGAAAAAGGAAAAATTAGCCCAAGATTTAGAGGTGAACACGCCCTCAGAAGATATCCTAATGGTGAAGAAAGATGTATAGCTTGTAAATTATGTGAAGCAGTATGTCCTGCACAAGCTATTACAATCGAATCAACTCAAAGAGAGGATGGAAGTAGAAAAACAACTCGCTATGATATAGATATGATGAAATGTATCTATTGTGGCCTATGTGAAGAGTCTTGTCCAGTTGATGCAATTGTGCAAGGACCAAATTTTGAATTTTCTACTGAAACTAGAGAAGAACTATATTACACTAAGGAAAAACTCCTTGATAATGGAGATAGATGGGAAAATATTTTAGCTGCAAATATTAAATCAGACAATCCTTATAGATAATTGATGATAGCTCACGCAATCTTTTTTTATATTTTTTCATTAATAGCTATCGTTTCTGCGATAATGGTTACAGTCTCTAAAAATACAGTTCATTCAGTATTTTTTTTAATCTTGGATTTTATAAGTATTTCATGTCTTTTTATTATGATTGGAGCAGAATTTTTAGGTATGATCATGTTAATTGTCTATGTTGGTGCAGTAGCAGTTTTGTTTTTATTTGTTGTTATGATGTTAAATGTAGCTCAACAAAAGAACCAATGGTTGCTATCTGAGGATAGTTCAAAACATATTCCTGTAGGACTTATTATTAGTACTTTAATATTCTTTGAATTAATTATTGTTATTGGTGGCTGGAAGTATAAGCCAGATTTATTTAATTCAAGTAATTTAGATATATCTAGAGAACTTAGTAATACTCATTCCTTGGGGCAAATTTTATATACAGATTACATTCATATTTTTCAAATAAGTGGAATGATTTTATTAATTTCAATGATAGGAGCGATTGTTCTTACTTTTAGACAAAGAGAAGGTGTAAAAAAACAAAGTTACCTTAAACAAATTTCAAGGGAAAGATCTGAAGGAGTAGAGGTTTTAGATGTTGCATCTAACAAAGGAGTAAAAATTGATGATTGAAATTGGCTTGGGGCATTATCTAACTTTAGGAGCGGTAATTTTTACGATTGGTATAGTTGGAATTTTTTTAAATAGAAAAAATATTATTGTAATTTTAATGAGTATTGAGCTTATCCTGTTGGCGGTTAATATTAATTTAGTTTCGTTCTCAATATATTTAAATGACTTGTCTGGCCAAGTTTTTACTTTATTTATTTTAACAGTTGCTGCAGCTGAGGCTGCTATAGGTTTAGCAATTATAGTTGTTTACTACCGAAACTCTGGAACTATCCGAGTTGAAGAAATTGATAATTTAAAAGGTTAATATGGAAATTTCAATTATAGCATTACCTTTATTAGCCTCAATAATATCTGGATTTTTTGGAAAATTTATTGGTGACAGAAATTCAGAAATTGTTACTAGTTTTTTGGTAACTATTTCGGCGATTTTATCTGCAGTAGTTTTGTATGAAGTTATTATCAATCAATATCAAGACAATATAATTATAGCTAAGTGGATTAGTTCTGGATCATTGGATGTTAATTGGTCAATGAAGATTGATCCTTTATCTGCAGTGATGTTAGTAGTTGTAACTTCAGTTTCATCCTTAGTTCATATTTATTCTATTGGTTATATGTCCCATGACCCTCATAAGCCAAGATTTATGGCTTATTTGTCTTTGTTCACTTTTGCAATGTTGATGTTGGTAACTTCTGATAATTTTATTCAATTATTCTTTGGTTGGGAAGGCGTAGGTTTATGTTCATATTTTTTAATTGGATTTTGGTTTAAAAAAGATACTGCTAATTCAGCTGCTATTAAAGCCTTTTTAGTTAATAGGGTAGGAGATTTCGGTTTTGCTTTGGGAATTTTTTTAATTTTTTATTTGTTTGGTACTGTAAATTATTCAGAAGTTTTTGATTTAATTCCAACTATTGTTGATAAGAATTTATTTTTTCTAGGCTTTGATGTTAATGCTATTGATTTGATTTGTTTGCTTCTATTTGTTGGAGCGATGGGTAAATCAGCTCAAATTTTACTTCACACTTGGTTACCAGATGCAATGGAAGGTCCAACACCTGTTTCAGCACTTATCCATGCTGCAACTATGGTTACAGCAGGTGTTTTTTTAGTTGTAAGATGTTCGCCAATTTACGAATATTCAGAGCTAGCATTAAATGTCATTACAATTATAGGCATGAGTACAGCCTTCTTTGCAGCAACAGTTGCACTTGTCCAAACAGATATTAAAAAAATAATTGCTTATTCTACTTGTAGTCAACTTGGTTATATGTTTTTTGCTGCAGGTGTGGGTGCATATAATGTTGCTATGTTTCATTTATTTACACATGCATTTTTTAAAGCTCTTTTATTTTTAGGATCTGGTTCAGTTATTCACGCTTTTAAAGATGAGCAAAATATAAATAAAATGGGGGGAGTTTGGAAAAAATTACCTTACACATATACATTAATGTTAATAGGTACTTTAGCTTTAACTGGTTTTCCTTTTTTATCAGGATTTTATTCTAAGGATGCAATCATAGAATTTGCTTATTTAAGGGGGAATACTACTGGATATTACGCGGCAGGGATTGGTATTATTACTGCATTTCTTACATCCATTTATTCATGGAGATTAATTTTTAAAACTTTTCATGGAGATTATAAAAATAAAGATATCAAGATTGAAGAAACTCACGAGTCACCTTTGGTAATGTTGATACCTTTAATTTTTCTTTCTATAGGCGCTATATTTGCAGGGTATGCTTTTAAAGAATTATTTTTAAGTAATGGTGGAATAAATAATTTTTGGCAAGAGTCAATTTTTTTTCTACAACCATTAAGTAGTGATCATCCACCTTTTTGGTTTTTAGTATTAACTCCTGTTTTAGTAATTTTATCAATACCAATTGCTTATTATTTATTTGTAAAAAATAAAAATTTATCTGATCAAATTGCAAATGTTAATAAACCTTTATATCAATTTTTGATTAATAAATGGTATTTTGATGAGCTGTATGATGTCATATTTGTAATTCCCTCAAAAAAAATAGGAATATTTTTGTGGAAGTTTTTTGATATAAAAATAATTGATGGTTTTGGTCCTGATGGTATTTCATCATTCATTAAAAAGTGCTCTTTAAAAGCTAATAAATTTCAAAGTGGATTTATATATCAATATGCATTTGTAATGTTACTTGGTTTCTCTGCTTTATTAACTTTTCTAATTGTTAAATAATGAATTTTCCTATTCTTTCTTCTTTAATACTATTACCTACAATTGGTGCTTTTTTTCTTTTTTTTACAAGAAGCAATCAAAAAAATAATATTACAGTAAAATATGTTGCATTATTTACCTCACTAGTAAATTTTTTTTTAGCCATTTATTTATGGATATTATTTGATCAATCAACATCAGAATTTCAATTTGTTGAGGATAGAGTTTGGATTAAAGATCTAATAAATTATAAGGTAGGTATTGATGGTATCTCAATATTATTTATTGTTTTAACAACTTTTATAACACCTCTATGTATAATTTCTGTCAATAAATCTATTAAAAACAGACTTAGTGAATTTCTTATTGCAATCCTAATAATGGAATCTTTTATGATTGGAGTTTTTTGTTCATTAGATTTAGTAGTTTTTTATTTATTTTTTGAGGCAGGTTTAATTCCAATGTTTTTGATTATTGGGATTTGGGGTGGTTCAAGAAGAGTTTACTCTGCATTTAAGTTCTTTTTATTTACATTATTAGGCTCTGTATTGATGCTTATAGCTATAATCTCAATATATTGGATATCAGGGACAACTGATGTAGTTCAACTTTATGAATTAGGAATTGATGCTAAATATCAAAATCTTTTATGGCTGGCCTTTTTTAGTTCTTTTGCAGTTAAAACTCCTATGTGGCCTGTTCACACTTGGTTACCAGATGCGCATGTTGAGGCCCCAACAGCAGGATCAGTATTACTAGCAGCAATTTTACTTAAAATGGCAGGTTATGGATTTATAAGATTTTCTTTAGGTCTATTTCCTATTGCTTCAGAAATTTTTACACCATTAATTTATACTTTAAGTGTTATCGCAATTATTTTCACATCCTTAATTGCTTTAATGCAAGAGGATATGAAAAAATTAATTGCTTATTCATCTGTAGCTCACATGGGTTTTGTTACATTAGGAATTTTTACAATTCAACAGCAAGGCCTAGAAGGAAGTATTTTACAAATGATAAGTCATGGGTTAGTTGCAGCTGCACTCTTTTTGTGTGTTGGTGTAGTTTATGATCGAATGCATTCGAGATTAATAAACACTTATGGTGGTATTGTAAGTATTGTTCCCAAATACTCAGTTTTATTTATGTTATTTACATTAGCAGCTTTAGGTCTACCAGGAACAAGTGGATTTGTAGGTGAATTTTTAATTTTAATGGGAGCATTTAAAGACAATTTTTTAGTAGCTGTAATTGCAAGTTTAGGAGTGATAATAGGAGCAGCATATATGCTTTGGTTATATAAAAGGGTAGTTTTTGGAAAGCTAGTTAATTCAGATTTAAAACAAATGGTAGATTTAAATAAGTCTGAATTATTTATTTTATCATGTTTAGCTGTACCAACATTATTTTTTGGATTTTATCCAGAACCTCTAATAAATACCATTGAAGTTTCTATCAGCAACTTAATAAAGGTATATAACTTTAATATAATTGGTAATTAAAAATGACAAATTTAACTTTAGTTTTTCCAGAAATTTTTCTTTCTTTATCTATAATGTTTCTTCTTATTTTAGGTGTCTTCAAGAAAAATAGTTCCAAATTGATTCAAAACATTTCATTAATTATTTTACTTATTACTTCTGTAATTACTTTAAATGAAACTTTAGGTATTCAAGAAATACTATTATTCAACTCTAGTGTAATTATTGATTATTTATCATCTTTTATGAAAATTGTTACGTTGTTGGCTGCATTTTTGGTTTTGGTAATCTCTTCAAATTATTTAAAGATTTTAAAGATTTTTAAAATTGAATATCCAATTCTAATTTTAAGTTCAGTTCTTGGTATGATGATAATGATCAGTTCAAATGATTTAATTGTATTTTATATGGGTTTAGAACTTCAATCTCTAGCTTTATATGTTTTAGCTACTTTTAATAGGGATCAACTTAAGTCTTCAGAAGCCGGTTTGAAATATTTTGTCTTGAGTGCATTATCTTCAGGTTTATTACTGTATGGATGTTCACTAATATACGGGTTTACAGGCTCAACTAATTTTAACATTATTGCTAATCAATTAAATTCAAATGAATATGCAATCACTTTTGGTATAGTCTTTATACTAGTTGGTCTAGCATTTAAGATTTCTGCTGTGCCATTTCATATGTGGGCTCCTGATGTTTATGAAGGATCACCAACATCCGTAACATTATTTTTTACAATGGTTCCTAAAATAGCAGCACTGACTGTATTTATTAGATTTTTATATGTTCCTTTTTTAAATTTGATAGATCAGTGGCAAATGATTTTGATTTTTTTATCAATAGCATCAATGCTTTTTGGAGCAATAGCAGCTATAGGCCAAACTAATCTTAAAAGACTAATTGCTTATAGCTCAATAGGACATGTGGGCTATACATTAGCTGGATTAGCAACGGGTTCTAATGATGGAATTCAAAGCTCAGTTATTTACATAACTATTTATATATTAATGAACCTAGGTCTATTTTCATGTTTGTTAATGATGAAGAGAAATAATAAATACTTTGAAGATATTGAAGATCTTTCAGGTTTGTCAAAAAATCACCCATTAATATCGTTATCATTATTAGTGATCTTATTCTCTTTAGCTGGAATTCCACCACTAGCTGGTTTTTTTGCAAAGTTTTATATTTTTAAATCAGTTTTAGAACAATCCATGTATTTTTTAGCTATTGTAGGTTTGTTATCAACCGTAGTAGCAGCTTTTTATTATTTAAGAATAATTAAGATAATGTATTTTGATAAAGAAAAAGAAAAATATGATACTGATCATGGCTTATGGTTAAAATTTTCTTTAATGTTTTCAACATTATTAATTCTAATTTACTTCATATTTCCGAGTCAATTAATTGAAGTTGTTTCTAGAATTAATATTATTTAATGAATTTTAAAATTTTTAGGTTTAAAAAAGTTAACAGTACAAATAATACTGCTATTAGAATAATACAAAATTCAAATTTAAATTATGGAATGGTTATTTCAGAAATGCAAAATAATGGTCGAGGTCAATATGGAAAGAAATGGATTTCTTATAAAGGAAATTTATTTATAAGTTTTTTTTATAATCTGGAAAATTTTACTGTTTCTGTAAAACAATTGACAAAAATTAACTGTTTATTAGTAAAAAAATTGTTGTCTTTATATTGTAAAAATAAGATCATCTTTAAAAAACCAAATGATTTATTGATAGATAAAAAAAAAATATGTGGAATACTTCAAGAAACTTTAGTCAAATTAGATAAAAAGTATTTGATTGTTGGAATAGGTGTTAATTTGATAAAAAATCCATATATAAGAAATTATCCAACAATTAACCTTTTAGATTTGACTAAGAAGAAAATATCAAAAAGTAAAATAGAGAATGAGATTAAAAAAATTTTTGAATTTAAGTTAAACAAATTTTGTAACTAAGAAAGATTGGGTAATGTTTATTTTTGGCGATATAGGTAACTCTGAAACTAAGGTTTTTTTAGTTAGTTCAAATAATAGAATTTTAAAGAATATCAATTTTCCATCAAATAAAATTAATGAAAAAATTTTAAATTCAAAGTTTAAGACTTTAGTTAAAGATTTCAAAAAAATAAGGAAAATACTTTTTTGTAGCGTTGTGCCTAAATCTTTTAATTTAATTAAATATTTTTTATCTAAAAAGACCAAAATAAGATGTTATGAAGTTAAAAATCTTAATTTAAAATCATTAATAAACATAAAAGTAAATTATAAACAAGTAGGATCAGACAGATTAACTAATGCAATTAGTTTAATAGATTATAAAAATAACTTTATAATTTTAGATTTTGGTACTGCTACAACTTTTGATGTATTGATTAATAAAACTTACAGAGGAGGAGTTATCGCACCTGGGATTAAAATATCTTTGAATACCTTGTCAGACAAAGCAACTTTAATTCCAAAAATAAACCTTAAGAAAATTAAAAAAGTTGTTGGTGTTGATACAATTAGCGCCGTTAGGTCAGGCTTTTTTTGGGGGTACGCTGGTTTAATTGACAATATTGTTAATTTGATTAAGAAAGAAACAAATAAATCATTTAAACTGGTAATTACAGGAGGATTTTCTGATTTATTTAAAGAATCAATAAAAACCAAACTAATAAAAGATAAAGAAATTACTATTAAAGGATTAATCAAAATTTCTAAACTAATTAAATAAATGAAAGATGAACTATTATTTTGTCCTTTAGGAGGATCTGGAGAAATTGGAATGAACATGAATCTTTTTGGTTATGGTCAACCTGGAGATCATAAATGGATTATGGTTGATATAGGTGTAACATTTGCAGATGATACTGTTCCAGGTGTAGATCTTATTTATCCAGACCCAGGATTTATTGTTGAACGTAAAGACAATTTATTAGGCATTGTTTTAACTCATGCTCATGAGGACCATATTGGAGCAATAGCGCATTTATGGCCAAAATTAAAATGTAAAATTTTTGCTACACCTTTTACAGCAATTTTAATTAGAGAAAAATTTAAAGAAAAACATATAGATATAACAAGCCATTTAAAAATTGTTGAATTAAACGGCAAAGTATCGCTTAAACCTTTTAATATTGAATACATAACATTAACCCACTCGATATTAGAACCGAATGGACTAAGAATTCAAACTCCAGCTGGAGTAATATTGCATACTGGTGATTGGAAGGTTGATCCAAATCCTTTAGTTGGAGGCGAAATAAATTCTAAGAGATTAAAAGAAATAGGTGATGAAGGAGTTCTTGCTATGATTTGTGACTCTACAAATGTCTTTAGCGCAGGTAGATCAGGATCTGAACTAGATGTAAGAAAGAATCTATTGAATATAATGAGTCGATTAAAAAAAAGAATTATAATAACCTCATTTGCTTCTAACGTAGCAAGAATGGAAACTGCTTTTTATTGTGCAGAAAAAACCGGTAGACAAATTTCACTAGTTGGAAGATCAATGCACAGAATTTATAAAGCTGCAAGACAATGTGGTTATTTAAAAGATACAATTGAACCAATTGATTCTAGAGATGCTAAAAATTTTTCAAGAGAAAAAATTGTTTATTTATGTACAGGAAGTCAAGGCGAACCTATGGGCGCAATGATGAGAATTTCAAGCTATATACATCCTGATGTATTTATTGAAAAAGGTGATGCTGTTATTTTTTCTTCAAAAATTATACCTGGAAATGAGAAGAAACTTTACAAATTACATAATCAACTAGTTAAAGATGGTATCGAGGTTATTTCAGAGGAAACAGAATTTATTCATGTTTCTGGACATCCTAATCGAGAAGATCTCAAAGATATGTATCAATGGGTTAAACCAAAATGTGTTATTCCTGTCCATGGTGAACATAGACATATGATTGAGCACATTAACTTTGCAAAAGAAATGCAAGTTCCCCACCCAGTTCAAGTAGAGAATGGAGATATTGTTAAATTATATCCAGGCAACGCACCTGAAGTATACGATAAAGCACCTAGTGGTAGATTATATTTGGATGGTAATGTTAGTGTTGAAGAAGACTCTCAATCAATAAAAGATAGAAAAAATTTAAGTTCAAATGGATATTTAGAAGTGACCATTCTAATTACACCTAAAGGTAATATCCATAATAGTCCTATAGCTTCATTTAGAGGATTGCCAGTTTATAAAAAAGAGGAATTTCTTTTCGGCTTAGAAGATGAAATAGAAAAAACGACAAGATCCTTTAACCTTAGTAACAAAAAACAAGAACATAATATAATTGATGCTCTTAAGATTGCCTGTCGAAAATTTACTAAAGAAAAAACAGGAAAAAGACCATTTACAAATATTAATTTAGTTAAAATTTAATGAGTATAACTGGGCTAGCAATAATTTACATTATCATATGGTGGATTGTCTTTTTTGCAATTTTACCTATTGATGTAGTAAGACAAAAAACCATTAAAGTTGATGGTGAAGACCCAGGATCACCAGAAAATCCGAAAATGTTGAAAAAATTCCTTTATTGTACAGGAATAACAACAATTTTTTTTATGATAATTTATTTATTAATGAAATTTGAATATTTGAATTTAAGAAATATAATAAATTAACATGTATATTTCTAAATCATTTATACCAATTCTTAAAAATAATCCATCAGAAGCTCAAATAAAATCACACCAACTGATGTTAAGAGTTGGAATGATTAAACAATCTTCAGCAGGCATTTATTCATGGTTACCGTTAGGTTTTAAAATTATGAAAAAAATTGAACAAATTGTAAGAGAAGAGCAAAACCGAATTGGAGCTCAAGAAATTTTAATGCCAACAATCCAATCGAGTGAAATATGGAAAGAAAGTGGACGTTATGAAGATTATGGTGAGGAAATGCTCCGAATAAAGGATCGACAAGATCGTGAAATGCTCTATGGACCAACTAATGAAGAACTTGTAACCGATATATTTCGATCCTCTGTAAAATCATATAAATCTCTTCCACAGCTTTTGTATCATATTCAATGGAAATTTAGAGATGAAATAAGACCAAGATTCGGAATAATGAGATGTAGAGAATTCTATATGAAAGATGCATATTCATTTGATGTTAATGATGAAGAAGCATTTTTCTCTTATAATAAATTTTTTTTATCTTACTTAAAAACTTTTAAAAGATTAGATCTTAAAGCTATCCCGATGGCAGCAGATACAGGACCCATAGGTGGTAATCTTTCTCATGAATTCATTATCTTAGCTGAAACAGGTGAAAGTAAAATTTATACAGATAAAAGAATTTTTGATGTAATTAGTGATGGGACGAAACTAGAAAAAAAATCCCTTAAAGATTTAAGAAAAAAATATGAGCAATTTTACTCAGTTACAGATGAAAAATTTGATAAAAAAGAGTTTGAAGGAAAAGTTACAGAGTCAAATCGTCTTATAACCAAAGGAATTGAAGTTGGTCACATTTTTTATTTTGGTGATAAATATTCTAAACCGATGGGTGGTTCAGTTGATTTACCTGAAGGTAAAAAAGATTTTGTTAAAATGGGTTCTTATGGAATAGGCGTTTCGAGATTAGTGGGAGCCATTATTGAGGCTAAATATGACTCAAAAAACGAAGTCATGAAATGGCCAATTTCTGTTGCACCATATGATATTTCTATAATACCAATGATTAATAAAAATGAAACATCAGCTTTAGATAAATCAAATAAAATAAATTTAGAGTTGGAAAAGAATAACATAGAAGCATTAATTGACGATACCGATGAAAATTTGTCATCAAAAATTAAAAAAATGAATTTAATAGGAGCTCCATATCAAATTATAATTGGCAAACAAACAGAAGGAAACTTATTAGAGTTCAAAGAAATTGGCGAAGAAACACAAAAAAAAAGCTTAGAAGAAATAATTAAAATTATAAAAGAACGAAAAGCAAACAATTGATTTCTACACTAGAAAAAGAAATTACTTTGAGATTTTTAAGAGCCAGAAAAAAAGATGGTTTCTTGAATATAATCTCTATCTTTTCATTTATTGGCATAAGCCTTGGTGTTGCAGTTTTAATTATAGTCATGTCAGTTATGAATGGCTTCCGCTCTGAATTAATTAATAAGATCGTTGGTTTTAATGCTCATATTACTGTTGATCCATATCAAAATAAAATAGATTTAGATAAAGTTAATTCAAATCTTAAAAAAATTTCAAAAAATCTAATTTTAAGTAATTCTGGTGAAGCAATAATTATCAAAAGTAATACTTCAAAAGGTATTTTGTTGAGGGGTTATAAAAATAATGATTTTTCTTCTTTAGAATTTTTTAAAGATAATAATTTTTTAGGTAATAATAAAATTTTATCAAAAAACTTTATTTCTATAGGTAAAGAACTTAGTTTTACACTTGATCTTGAAGTTGGTGATAAAATTACCTTAATGTCATCGGTTGGATTAGAGACAATTATTGGAAACTTACCTAAACAAAGGACGTTTTTAGTGGCATCTATTTTTGAAAGTGGAATGGCTGAATTTGATAACAATATAGCTTTTATAAATTTAAAAACATTAGAAGAATTTTTTAATTTAGATGATAAAGATCGAAACCTAGAAATCTATTTAAACAATCCAAAAAATATTAAATATCAAAAATCATTAGTTCAGAATAATTTTCCAGATGAGTTTATCTATTCATGGTCTGATATGAATAGCTCATTATTTTCAGCTTTAAAAGTTGAGAGAAATGTAATGTTTATAATTTTATCCTTAATTATTATTGTTGCTGCATTTAATATTATTTCAGGTTTAACAATACTAGTTAAAAACAAAACTCGTGATATTGCTATTTTAAAATCAATTGGAGTTTTAAATAAGTCTATAATTAAAATATTTTTTTTAATTGGAATTATTATTGGAGCATCAGCAACTATTTTTGGAATTGTTTTAGGAGTAACTTTTTCAATGTATGTTGAAAATTTACGTCAATTCTTAAGCACTACCTTTAATATAAGTTTATTTCCAGAAGAAATATACTTTTTAAGCACAATGCCTTCTGAGATTAATCCATTATCAATATTTATAATTTCTTCATGTTCAATATTAATAACTATCATTGTCTCAATATTCCCAGCATTAAAAGCAGCTAAGCTAGATCCAATTAAAGCATTAAAGTATGAATAATTTTATACACCTTATAAATATAAATAAAACTTTTGACTCTTTCAAAAAAGTAAAGGTTTTAAAAAAAATATCTTACAAATTCCATAAAGGCAAAATTTATTCTTTAATGGGTCCATCAGGATCAGGTAAATCTACCCTTTTAAATTTACTCTCTTTAATTGATAGACCTAGTTCTGGTTTGATTAAAATTGAAAATAAATCAATTAATTTTGATAATCAAAATGATAACGATATTTTGAGAGCTAATAAAATTGGTATAATTTATCAACAAGATAATTTACTTCCTGATTTCACAGCTCTGGAAAATATATATTTAGGTAGTCTCGCAGCAGGAAATAATAAAAAGTTATCTATAAATAAAGCAAAAAACTTATTAAAAAAAGTTGGGCTTTTGAATAGATCAGATCACTATCCATCCCAATTGTCAGGAGGCGAAAAACAAAGAGTTTCAATAGCAAGAGCACTAATCAATAATCCACAAATTATTTTGGCAGATGAACCCACGGGAAGTTTAGACATAGAAACAGCTAAGAATATTTTTGATATTCTAAAAAAACAAATAAATTCAAATCGAATAATAATATTTGCAACCCATAATAGATTTTTTGCAAATAAGTCAGATTGCTTATTGGAAATAGTTAATGGTAATATAAAAACCATTAATGGATGACTCTAAAATTCAAAATTTTAATCATTTAAAAATTCATTCACAATATTCTATTTGTGAAGGTGCTATTAAAATTGATGATTTAAAAGATTTTTGCAAAGAAAATGAAATTAGATCATTGGGGTTATGTGATACTACAAATTTATGTGGTTCATTAGAATTCGCTGAAAAAATATCAAAATCAGGAACACAACCAATTATAGGAACACAAATAAATTTTAAATATGGAGAAACTACAGGACTATTACCCTTGTATTCTTTAAATGAAGAGGGATATAAAAAAATTATTGAATTGTCATCATTATCATACCTTAAAAATGATGAATTATCAGACCCGCATTTAGATTTTGGTGAATTATTGGTTGAAAACAATGGTGTTGCTTTATTTTCAGGAACAGTGAATGGTTTATTCGGTAAATTATTCGATAAAGGAAAATTTACTGAAATTGATGAACTATATTCTAAATTAAAATCAAAATACCAGGATAGATTTTATATCGAAATCCAACGTCATGGAGATCAAAATGAAACAAGTTTTGAAAATTTTAATCTAGCTCAATCTTCAAAACTTGAAATACCAATAATTGCTACCAACGAAGTTTTTTACATAAACAAAGATATGCATGAAGCTCATGATGCATTAATTTGTATTAAAGAAAAAACATACATTAATGAAAAACATAGAGTTAGATTTAGTGATCAACATTATTTAAAAAATAATTCTGAAATGTCAGAATTATTTGATGATCTACCTGAGGCGTTAGAAAACAATTATAATTTTCCATTTCGTTGTAATTTTCGACCGTTATTTTCAAAACCAATTTTGCCAAATATAAGCTCGGATAAAGATGGTGATGCAAATGAAATTTTAAAAAAGAATTCTTTGAATGGTTTAAAAGAAAAATTTATGAAAATCTTCAAGATTGGAGAAAAAAACTTTTCCTCCGATAAAAACTATTTAAAATATAAAGATAGACTTGATCATGAATTAGATATCATTATAGAGATGAAATATGCCAGTTATTTTTTGATAGTATCAGATTATATAAAATGGGCTAAACAAAATGATATACCTGTAGGTCCAGGCAGAGGATCTGGTGCTGGATCTTTAGTTGCATGGTGTCTTTCAATAACAGATGTAGATCCAATCAAATTTAATTTAATTTTTGAAAGGTTTTTAAATCCTGACCGTATATCAATGCCAGATTTTGATATTGATTTCTGTGAGGAAAAAAGAGACTTAGTTTTTGAGTATTTAACAACTAAATACAAAGATAGCGTTGCACATATTATTACCTTCGGAAAATTGAAAGCCAGAATGGTTATAAGAGATGTTGGAAGGGTTTTAGGTTTACCTTATGGTTTTGTTGACAGTATCTCTAAAATGATACCATTTGACCCTTCAAGACCTCAAAACTTAACAGAATGTATTGCTGGTGAGTCACGTTTACAAAAACTTATTAACGAAGATTCTAGAGTAAAAAAACTTACAGACCTTTCATTAAAATTAGAGGGGTTGAACAGAAATTTTGCCACCCATGCTGCTGGAGTAGTTATTGCTGACAAAAAGTTAACAGAGGTTGTGCCATTATACAAAGATTCTTCAGCTGATTTGTTATTGCCATCTACACAATTTGATATGTATTCTGCAGAAAATGCTGGATTGATTAAGTTTGATTTTTTAGGATTAAAAACTCTTACAATTATTAACAATACCCAAAAATTGATTAGAAAAAAACATAAAGATTTTAATATTGAAGAAATTAATTTTGAAGATCAAAAAGTTTTTGAACTGCTGTCTTCTGGTAAAACTGTCGGTTTATTTCAAATTGAAAGTGCAGGAATGAGAGAAGCTCTTATTCAAATGAAGCCAAATCATATTGAAGATATAATCGCGCTAGTAGCTTTATACAGACCAGGCCCAATGAGCAATATTCCCACTTATAATGACTGTAAAAATGGAAAACAAACACCAGACTATTTACATCCATTATTAGAAGATATTCTAAAACCTACTTATGGAGTTATTATATATCAAGAGCAAGTAATGCAAATTGCTCAAAAATTATCAGGTTTTACCGCTGGTCAAGCAGATATTTTAAGGAGAGCCATGGGAAAAAAAAAGAGAGCTGAACTAGAGAGGCAAAAACAAAATTTTATATCTGGAGCTGTAAATAATGGAATTAGCAAAGACGTAGCAGCAGGAATTTTTTTAAAAATCGAGCCTTTCGCAGAATATGGATTTAATAAAAGTCATGCAGCGGCTTATGCAATTATCTCTTATCAAACTGCATTTCTAAAAACATATTTTCCTAAAGAATTTATTGCCGCATCAATGACTATGGATATTTCAAACCAAAACAAACTAAATGAATTTTATGAAGAACTTAAAAGGCTAAACATAGAAATTATAAGACCAGATATTAACGAATGTTTTGCAGATTTTAAAACTGAGGGTAATAAATTTTACTATGCATTAGGAGGGATTAAAGCAGTTGGTTTCGACGCTATCTCAAACATAGTCCAAGAAAGATTAAACAATGGAAGATTTAAATCAATCATTGATTTTTTAAATCGTGTTAATCCAAAAGATATTAATAAATTACAATTAGAAGGATTAGTAAAAGCTGGTGCTTTCGATAATCTCAATAAAAATAGAAATTCTCTATATAGTTCGATTCCAAGTTTTATTACTAAATCTAAAAATATTTTTGAAAACAAGTTAAATAATCAGATAGATTTATTTGGCACAAATGAAAATCAAGAAACTGAAATAATGCTAAATCAAGAAGATTGGAATTTTGAAGACAAGCTCTCTAAAGAATTTGAAGCTGTTGGTTTTTTTATTTCAGACCACCCCTTAAACCAATATAAGGAATTTTTTGATGATTATAAAATTTTAGATTATCACAATTTCAATAATAAT